>NZ_JBSTYQ010000018.1:0-97401 GCF_054052385.1 Aeromonas sp. 25-AL00135
TACCTTCGATGCTGATATAACATGGAGTTGGCATGTGTATGCTCCTAAATAGGTTGGTTAAACGAGATAGCACTCGACCAACCTTTAGCAGTGTCCATGCCACTTTTTTATTCCTTATTTATCAAATAATTATATTCCGCCAGTTCTCGCTCAACGCACAAGCACGCAATAAGTTGCCTAGAGTAGTGAATTTAATCGTGATTACTTGCTTAATCCGTATAAATCACCAGTTAGCGAGCAAGAAGTTGCTCTAAATAGATCATTTCTTCTTTTCAGGGCAAACTTCCAATCCTTTGCCAGTGCTAACTTTCCACTGGCTAAGCCCGCTCGGACAGAACAACCAGCTTGCAAGTCATCGCCCGCCTCGCAACTGTTTGTCGATTGTCACTCTGCTAGACTGCACTCTTTTCTGTTGCTCATTCATCTTGCAAAGGAGTGTTGGATGTCCGGATGTTCCTGGTGGGATAGATCCACCGGTTTTGCACTGCTGACCATTGTGCTGTGGGCCTCGCTGGCGGCGCTGACGTCACGGGTCACCAGCGTGTCACCACTGGTGCTGGTCGGGCTGGTGCTGTTTTTCTGCGGGGTTGGGGCTTTACCGTTTTGGCGCCAATGGCGCGCTCGTCCTATTACCTAGCTGGTGACGGTTACGGCGTTGCTGCTCTACCATCTGCTGCTCTTTATGAGTTTTCGCCATGCCCCGGTGCTGGAAGCAAACCTCATCAACTACCTCTGGCCGCTCTGCATCATTCTGTTCACCCCGCTGTTGTTGCCCGGCCATCCCCTCCATGCCCGTCATCTGCTGGCTGGCGCCTTTGGTCTGGCGGGCTCCATGCTGGTGATGGTCAATGGCGAGCTGCAACTGCAACAGACCTATCTGCCGGGATACCTGCTGGCACTGGGCGCGGCTGTCGTCTGGGGGGCCTATTCGGTGCTGTCACGCCGTCTGCCACCGGCACCTGCCGTGGTCACTGCGGCAGCCTGCCTGCCCGCAGGTTTGCTGGCTCTGCTGCTCGCCCGTCTGCTGGAGGGTCCCCTGCCACTCGCGCAGATCCCCACCAGTGACTGGTGTCTCATCATCGGGCTGGCGCTGGGCCCCATGGGGGCGGCCTTTGTGACCTGGTATCTGGCACTGCGAGACGGCGATCCACGCCGGATCGGTGCCCTTGCCTACCTGACACCGCTGCTGAGTACTTTGCTGTTAGTAGCATTGAACGGAGAAGAGCTGACCTCGCGCCATCTGCTGGCCGGTGCACTTATCATGGGAGGCGCCCTGCTCGGTATGCTTGGCCAACGCAACAGTGCTCAGGTATCCCCAGCCAGTTAAGCCGGCAAGATAGGGCCACCTGACCATGCTGTCATAAAAACGCCATCATCCCTGTTTAGGCTCGGGCCACGCCCCCCATGGTCTGTGCTGACAGGAATTACCCCGTGAAAATCGCCCATTACGCCACCCTATCCTCCCTTGTTTTGCTACTGGTTGCGGGAGGACAGGCGCTGGCCCTCTACCACGGCTGGCAACAGCTTGCCCATACCAATCAGGCCCAGCATCAGCACGAGACGCTGCAGCAACTGGTGACGGTGACCCTGCAAAACAGCCTGCGTGACTACCTCAACAGCGGCGATCCGCAACAACTGACCGCTGCGGAGAAGATCCGCCAGCAAGCGCTCTCCTCGCTGGCCGCTCAGGATGATGCCGTGGCGGCCCCGCTCAGACAGCAACTCGAACTGATGGCGCAGCGCATCGCACACGACTATCAGGCCGCAGGCAAGCTCTCGGGCAACAGCCAGCTGCTACTGCAAAATGCGGAGAGTGAGCTGGGCAGCCAGGCCATGGCGCTGATCCGCTATGGGGAGCAAGGCGCCAGCACGGAACAATCTGCCGCAGCACAGCAATATCGCAGCGGCGCAGCCGAGATCCTGGCGAGCCTGCCGCGCCTCGCCCATTTGCGCCAAAGCTATATGGAACAGGGCAATGAGAAGCTGCTCGAAGGGATCCGCTTCGAGCTGGAGGCACTGCAAAAACAGGCCCAAGCGCTGCACGCCTTGCCACTGCTCGGCCTGTATGAAGAGGCGCCCGCCGATGAGTTCACGCTGGGGGAGCCGGTACGCAAGGAGCTGGGAGATCAACCGCGCAGCGAATTACGCTCGCTGCTGGGCCGCTATCCACAGGAGCTGGCCAACAGCCGTGCGGCACTGCAACAGCAACAGGCTGGCCGCCAGACCGTGCAGCAAGACATCATGGCGATGTTGCAAGCGACCAGACAGATGGGGGAACAACTTGCACGCGAACGGCAAGCCGTCAATCAGGAGCTGGCCACCATCCTCGGCACGCTGGCGCTCTGTCTGGTGATAGTCGCCCTGCTGTTTGCGCTGGTGCAACGACGTTGGCTGCTCACCCCCTTGTTGCGACTGCGTGGAGCTTTTATGCAACTCGATCAGACGGGGCAGGCCGAGCCGTTGCCTACCGGGCGCGATCGCAACGAGCTGGCCGATATTGTTGCCAGCTACAATCGGCTGATCGGTCGTCTGCAACTGGACCAACAACAAAAAGAGGGGCAGCTGTCAGCGGTATCCCTCAGTCTGCAAGGGATGGTCAGTCAGGTTGACGAGATCCACCACTGCACCCGCACCACCGAACAGGTGGTCGACGAGAGCGGCCAGATGATGGATGAGCTGAACCAGCTGGCCGGAGAGGTCCATCAGGTCGCCGCCGACATCGCCCAGCATGCCCACCATAACGAACAGGCGATGAGCCAGAGCGAAGATCTGGTGGGGAGCATGCTGCACGCCACTCATCAGACAGGACTGGCGATTGACGAGAGCGATGAAGCGCTGCAAGCACTCACCCGCTCGGTTGCCGATGTGACGGCCATTGTCGATGTGATCGGTCATATCGCTCAGCAGACCAACTTGCTGGCCCTCAACGCTGCCATCGAAGCGGCCCGCGCAGGGGAACAGGGACGCGGTTTTGCAGTGGTTGCCGATGAAGTGCGCCACCTCTCAGCTAACACCCAGCAATCCCTCAACCAGATCACCGATATTCTGGGGCGTCTGACCCAATCCGGTGAACAGCTTGGCACTGTACTGAACCGGATCACCAGCGAGTCAAGCCGCCAGCGGGCGCAGGCAGAACAACTGCGCCAGACCACCCAGGCAGTGCGGGAGATCGCCCGCAACACCGCAGTGATCGCCCTGCAGGGCGCCGACAACGCCAAAAGTCAGGAACACAAGCTGGCCAGTTTTGCCGATCTGATCACCCGTATCCATCAGCATGCCCGTCAGGTGAGTCAACTCTCGGTGCAGGTCTCCTCCCATATCCACCATCAGGCGCAGCAGATCCCCCGCATCCTCGGCCAGCAAGGCTGACCCCTATTCGCCCCAAATCTTTGCCAGCTCACTTTCCCTAGACCGGAGGGAAAGTTTTTTTGTAGCACAAAATTATCTGTTATCGGCAGGTTAACTGACACCTCTTCCCCCGTACCGGATGAAAACCTGCACTGGCGCTGGCTGCGGCGCCAAGAAAACGCTCTCATCACCGTGATACCTGCCATGAGGCTGTTTACGACCTTGCCCATGATTATTTGCACTCGGTCATACTTTTGAAACGTTGAGGGAACTTTTCATTGATATTTCGCACCGCGAACGTACTCTTGGGGTTGTCCGATAGCCAAGAATCGGAACATAAAAAAACAACATGTGATGATCAGGACTGCCAACTACAGATGTGCCAAGACATCCGGGTTTGCAGGTAGCCAAGACAAGATTTTTTGCCCTTCGGGGTTTTGATTGCAATGCCAATACCGAGCGGTAGGCCCGATGCCAACTGCCGGAAAAAAAAGCTAAGTCCATAAAATCAGGAGCAATAAAAATGGAAAAAGTGATCTTCAAGCGCGCCGCTTTGAGTGCCGCTGTGGTAGCCGCTCTGGTCGCCCCCGGTATGGCGTTGGCAGCTCAGGACATGATGAGCCCGGAATACGGCCAGTCCTATGAAACCTTCGTTAAAGACTCCAAACTGACCGGCGGTCTGTTCTACTTCCAGCGTGATCGTCAGCGCATCGATGGTGACCCGACTGCAGCCAAGAAAGAAGGCAAATACCAGTCCAACCTGAGCCATTCCACCGTTCAAGCCGCTCTTAACTTCAACTCCGGTTATGCCTGGGACACCGTAGGTCTGGATCTGGGCGGCTTCGGTGCCTATGACCTGGCCGTTACCGAAAATCACCCGGTCAATCAGGAAAACGAATTCTCCTTCGCTGGCCGTTCTTGGGGCAACAACGCCAAAGATGGCTCCCCTGAAGGTGGTTTCAGCCTCTCCAACGCAGCGATGAAGCTGAAATTCCTAGACGGCGGCATCACTGCCAAGGGTGGTTATACCCAGCTGTATGTCCCTGGCCAAATCGGTGTTAACTGGTCTTATCAGCCGGGTACCTATCGTGGTGGTCAAGTTGAAGGTAACTTCGGTGGCCTCTACCTGACCTACGCCATCGCTGACGAGTACAAGGCCCCCTGGTACAAAGAGACTCAGGTCTTCTCCCGTGCCAAAGCGTGGATGGATCCGTTCGCTGATGAAAACGTCATCGACTACATCCACGGTATCGCAGCCCGTTACACTTTCGAAAATGGCACTGCAGTGACCGGTTCTTTCGGTCAGTCCGAAGGCTACATGGACAGCTACCACTTCAAACTGGCTCACAAGTTTGACGTACTGGGCGGCCTCTCCACCAGCTACCAGTTCTACGGTTCCGAGACCGAGACCTACACCAAGGGCGCTTCCCAGATCGAGACTTATGACGGTCTGGCATGGCAACAAGCACTGACTGCTGCCTGGGGCATGGGGCCGTACGGCTTCCGTCTGGAAGGTCTGTGGACCAAGGCTGAAGGTGCGGAAGGCAACTACCTGCCCCGTCTGACCCGTGGCTACGCCAACTCTCAGGGTGCCAACGAAATTTGGTGGGACTCCCGCTCTGACTGGAACGCCAACAACGAGAAAGCGCTGTTCTTCGGCGTGACCCGTTCTCTGGATGATCTGGTTGGTGCGCCTGGCTGGTCCGTCGGTGTATCCGGTGCTTACGGTTGGGATATCGAAACCGGTCAAGGCAAGAAAGCAGCCAACGGTGAAGATACCGAATGGGCAGCCAACTTCGATGTCACCTATACCGTGCAGGATGGCAAGCTGAAAGGCACCCTGTTCAAACTGCACTACACCGACTACAACAACGACATCAGCCAGGGCGGCGGTTGGACCGATTACCCCAACATCTTTGCCTCCGAGCACGACGTCAAGTTCCACATCATCATGCCGCTTACCTTCATGTAATCAGGCAATACGATGTCAGCAAACCGGGCCACTTGGCCCGGTTTTCTTTTTGCCGGTTGGCAGGCTAACATGCGAACCGGATAAGGGTTTTATCCGCTCACCCGCCCGCACGCTTCAATCAGCAGTCACAAGGACGCCATCATGCCCCGTTTTGTTCTGATCACCGGTTGTTCCAGCGGAATTGGCCTCGCCGCCGCACAGGCGCTCGGGCAGCACGGTTTTACCGTGATCGCTTCGGCGCGCAAGGCTGAAGATGTGGCCCGTTTGCAGCAACAGGGATTGCTGGCGGTACAGCTGGATCTGGCGGACCCTGCTTCCATCGAGCTGGGTGCCAGTGCGGCGCTCCATCTGGCGGGCGGGCGCCTCTATGGCCTGTTCAACAATGGCGCTTATGGCCAACCCGGGGCGCTGGAAGATCTGCCTACCGAAGCGCTCAGGGAGCAGTTCAATACCAACCTGTTTGGCTGGCACCATCTGATCCGTCAGGTGCTGCCGCCGATGCTGGAGGCCAAAGAGGGTCGGATAGTGCAGAACAGCTCGGTACTGGGGCTGGTTGCCATGAAGTATCGCGGCGCCTATAACGCCAGCAAATTTGCACTGGAAGGTTATAGCGACACTCTGCGCCTCGAACTGGCGGGTAGCGGGGTACATATCAGCCTGATTGAACCGGGCCCCATCGATACCCGTTTTCGTGCCAATGCCCGCAGCGCCTTCTTGCGCCACATCGACCCGGCCCAGAGCCGTCATCAGTCGGCCTACCGCCAGACCCTGACGCGGCTGGAAAAAGAGGGGGCCACCAGCGGCTTTACCCTCCCAAGCGAAGCCTGCATCCCGCCGCTGCTCCATGCGCTGACCCACGCCCATCCCAAGGCACGCTATCCAGTGACTACTCCGACCCGGCTGTTTGCCTTCTTGCGACGGGTATTGCCCACTCGCTGGCTCGACAAACTGCTGGCAAAATCGGCCTGATCCCGTAATTGACGGTGGGCATCAGGTGGCCCATGTAGAGTTAGCTGCGTAACGGCATCACCCGTCCCGCCGACCTGGTTTGTCCCTCTCTTCAATAGTGCTCGCCATTGCTGTAGTAGGCACTCTTGACCAGAGGGATCACCTGCACCACCACATAGGTCTGCTCCCCCAGCACCCGTTTCAAATGGCGCGTGATAAGGCGCGCGGCGGCGTCCTGCATCTCTTGTGGCCGCTCGAACCAGTGCAGCTCGACAAACGGAAATCCCGCCTCTGGCTCGCCGTTGCGGATCCAGCAGCTCTCCACCCGCTCCATGGTGACAAACTCCGGCTTGCCGCCGGTCAGCTCGCAAAGCTCGGCCAGCAGCGGGCCGCTCACCTGTTGCAGGGTATCGAGCGTCACGGCGCGAAAACGAAGATGGGGCATGGCAAACCTCTTGGTTATCTGAAATGAGGACTTATCATAGGGGTTATTGTCAGCAAGAGAAGTCACCCGGCGCATATTAAGGATCCCCATGAGATTTCATCGCACCCTCTTTGCCTTCCTGCTCTGCCTGCTGCTACCACTGCACGCCTTTGCCGATCCCGCCTTCTATCGGGTGAGCAAGGGCAACCAGCAACACTGGCTGCTGGGCTCCATCCATGCGGGCAAACCTTCCCTCTATCCTCTGCCCGAGCCGGTGGAACGTGCCTGGCTGCAGAGTCGCGCACTGGTGATGGAGGTGGACATGAACAGCATCACGCCGGATCAGTGGCAACAAACCGGCTCCCTCACCCGACTGGTGGATGGCAAACCGCTCAAGGATCATCTGCCTGCCGAACTCTATCAACGCACCCTGATGGCGGGGGCCCGCTATGGCATCGACGAGGCGACCCTCGCCACCCTGCGCCCCTGGTTTGCCGCCATAACCCTGACCCAGGCCGCCATGGCCCGCTCCGACTTCAAGAGTGAACTCGGGATAGACCAGCACTTTGCCGTCCGGGCCGCCAAAGAGGGCAAACCGGTGGTGGGCTTTGAGACCCTGCTGGAGCAGCTCGGTTATCTGGCCAGCGTGGGTGACAACCAGACCCTGATGCTCGCCAGCACCCTGGATGAGCTACCGATGCTGGAGAGTGGTTTCGCCGCCGTGATGAAAGCGTGGCAGCAGGGAGATGAGGCGACGCTAATCAATCTGCTCAAGGAGGAGATGGCCCCGCCCGCGCTACAGAGCTGGATGGAGCAGACCCTGCTGGCCGAGCGCAACCACAACTGGCTGAAAAAATGGTCCACCCTGTCCAACGAGAGCTTTATCGTGGTAGGCGCCCTGCACCTTTATGGCGAACAGGGGTTGCTGGCGTTGCTGGAGCAGCAAGGGTGGCGCATTACCCCGCTCACCACACCGGGCCCTGTGCAGGCTCGGTAGCAAGGAGTCCAGTGAGAACGATCACAGATCGCACTGGTTATTAAACAACCTGCAAGGGAGTTGATCGGGATCATCCCGGACAGGGCAAAGAGGTATTTATCATGCCTGTCATCAACTGGGTGACAGGAGCAATAAAATGGACTTTTGGCTGGACCTGATGTTTGGCAACAGCGTGGGATTGATGTCGATGCTGGTGATTATCGGCACCTTCTTGCTCATCAGCTCTTACGCGGCCTACTTCATCTACAAGGTGATGCACTCGCAACCGCCTCATTCACAGCAACCCAAAGAGGGCAAATAATCCTCTGACCACAGGCGGCAGTTCACACTGACCGCCTGTTCTGTTTTATGGTTCGCGACTGTGATTCCCGGGCCAGGATGCACCAGTGTCCATGCCGGGTGCCCCTTATCCCCTGCCCCTTTCCCCGTTTTCTGTGCCGGTTGCGGCCGTTATAATGGCCCCCACTTTTTCTTATGGGGAGCCTGCCGTGTCTCATAACGACGAACTCTCGCTATTCATGAATGAAGTGGCCGACGTGCGGCCCATTCGCAGCGACAATATCCATCCCCATGCGGCCAAATCCGCCCCGACCGAGGCGCAGCTCGCTCGCCGTCAGGCTGCCACCGCCGAGCAACTCGCCCTCGACCACCTCACCATGGAGGCCATCGAGATGCGCGATCCGCACGAAATCGTCGGCTTCAAGCGTGATGGGGTGCAGGAGGGGGTCTACAAGAAGCTGCGGCTCGGCAAATACGAGCTGCAGGCCAGCCTGGACTTGCACCAGAAAACCCTCAACGAAGCGCGCCAGACGCTGGTGCAGTTCATTGCGGATTGTGAAGTCCGGGATATCCGCTGCCTGCTTATCCTGCACGGCAAGGGGGAGCGCAGCACCCCGCGTGCCCTGCTGAAAAGCTATGTGAGCGCCTGGTTGCCGCAACTGCCCGCCGTCATGGCGATCCACAGCGCCGAGCGTCGCCACGGCGGCAGCGGTGCCCTCTATGTGCTGCTGCGCAAAAGCGAACGCAAAAAAGCGGAAAACCGCGAGCGGCACCAGAAGCGGCTCGGCTAATCCGCGTTTCGCCCCACGCCTTTGGCCCGCCTGCATGATGGTGGTCAACGATGCTGCGGCGGTGTTAGCATCGAACGGCCCCGAGCATGCCAGGTACGGGGCGGCATACCATCAGGGACGATAACAAGGACAATCCCATGTCATATCAAAAGCTTGAACAACATCAGCAGCAGATCCACCGCTTTAGCCACCTCGCCGCCATCTGCGGCTGGGATCAGGCAGCCATGATGCCGGAAGGGGGCAACGATGCCCGCGCCGAAGCGATGGCAGAACTCGGTCTGCTGATCCACCAGAAGCGCACCGCTCCCGAGCTGGGCGACTGGATTGCCAAGGCCGAGAGCGAACCGCTCGATGAAGTACAACGTGCCAACCTCGGCGAGATCAAGCGCCAGTGGCAAGATGCCAGCCTGCTGCCCGGTGAGCTGGTCGAAGCGCTGTCACTCGCCGGCAGCAAGTGCGAGCATGCCTGGCGCAGCCAGCGCAAGAACAACGACTGGGCCGGTTTTTCCCCCAATCTCGAGGAGGTGGTGAAACTCTCCCGTGACGTGGCGCAGCTGCGGGCCGATGCGCTTGGCGTGCGCCCCTACGACGCCATGCTGGCGCTCTATGAGCCGGGCATGACCAGCGCACGGCTCGATCAAATCTTCGGCGATCTCGCCAGCTGGCTGCCGGCTCTTATCCAGACCGTGAGTGAACAGCAGAAGGGCGATGCCCTGCTGCTGCCGCAAGGCCCCTTCCCCATCCCGACCCAACAGGCACTCGGCCAGGAGGTAATGGGGCTGCTCGGCTTTGATTTCGCACACGGCCGCCTCGATGTGAGCAGTCACCCCTTCTGTGGCGGCGTGCCGACCGACGTGCGGATCACCACCCGCTATAACGAGCAGGAGTTTGTCTCCAGCCTGATGGGCATAGTGCACGAAACCGGTCACGCCCGTTACGAACAGGGGCTGCCGCGCCATCTGCTGGGTCAGCCGGTGGCCGAAGCGCGCTCCATGGCGATCCACGAGAGCCAGAGCCTGTTTTGCGAGATGCAGCTGGGGCATCATCCGGCCTTCCTCGCGCTGCTGGCGCCACGCATTCGTCACCACTTCGGCGAGCAGGCGGCGTTTGCGCCGGACAATCTGGCCAAGCTCTACAGCAGGGTCGAGCCGGGCTTTATCCGGGTCGATGCGGACGAGGTGACCTATCCGGCCCACGTTATCCTGCGCTACGAGCTGGAGCGCGATCTGGTGGAAGGGAAGATCGAGGTGGCCGATATCCCCGAGCTGTGGGACGCCAAGATGCAGCAGTGGCTGGGGCTCTCCACCAAGGGCAACTACCGCAATGGCTGCATGCAAGATATTCACTGGACCGACGGCTCGTTCGGCTACTTCCCGAGTTACACCCTGGGCGCCATGTATGCCGCCCAGCTGCGTTTTGCCCTCGAAAAAGAGCTGGGCAGCATGGGTGAAGTGATCGCAGCGGGCCGCCTGCCGGAGATCTTCGGCTGGCTCGGACGCAACATCTGGTCACAGGGGAGCCTGCACAGCACCGACGAGCTGGTGCGCCGCGCCACCGGTGAAGCGCTCAACCCGCACTGGCTGCGCCAGCATCTGGAACAGCGTTATCTGAAGTGATGCTTGCTACACGGGTAACAAAAGACGGGGCCCTTTTAGTTGACCACTACAGGGCCCCGTTTTTATGGCGGTGCATGGCACAGCACGCCGCCACAACCATGCTGTAAAAAGAGAAAATTCAGAGAGGATCAGGGGAACCCAGCAACTCGCGCAGTTGCAGGATATTGCCCTCAGGGTCGAAGGCGTTGCGCACCACAAAGCCGGGCCCCGTCCACTGCTGTGGCAGCAGGCCGCCGCCGAGATCCGCCGCCTTCGCTTCTGCCCAGGCGAGGCTGGAGACGGTGAAGAACAGCTTGATGGCCCCCTCTTCCCGCAGTTCCGGCGGCCGCTTGATAACGACTTGCCCGGTATAGGGCGCAGGAATGGCGTGGATCAGCAGTTGGATATCGCTGTTTTCCAACACCACCAGCTGCTCATCCTGACTGCAGACCACCATCTGCAGCAATGTACGATAAAAGTGGATCAGCAGGCCCGGATCCTTGGCATAGATCAGGGCACCGGCGCGAGCGGGTCCTGGCATGGAGCTCTCCTCAACAGTGAACGGCTGGGTGGACAGATCTCCACCTTCTCACAGTTGCGTGCCCCGTTCGATCCTTTTTAGCGGCTCGCCAGCCTCACTGCACAAAGTGCCACTGCCGCAGCGCCAGTGTCGGCGGCGGCCCCTGATCTTCGCCCATATCCGCCATGCCCAGCGCCTCGTCATAGTGCACCCCGCCCGCACCGCTCTCGGTCAAGTGTTTTGCACGCACCGCCCCGTACAGACCGCCACTTCCGCTGATCTTCATCTCGGTCAGCGGGGCATAGAGAGCAGCATAGAGCGGCGTATTGCCCGACAGCTTGACCCCATCCTTGCCGCTATACGCGGAATAGATGGAGATAGCGGGCGTACCGCCAGCGGTCAGCCCCTGTTTGGCTGCCGTCACCTCGGCACCGGCCCCGAGATCGACCTTGCCGCTGACGATCAGGGTCAGGCTGCTCCCCTCGCTCACCGTCAACTGGTTGCTGCCAGTCATGGTGAAATCCTTGTCGATCAGCAGCACCACATCCCCCTTGATGGTGAGACTGGCATCGGCCCCCATATTGAGGCTGTCGAGCTGATAAATGGTCTGCTCCTTGCCAAACAGCTCACCCTTGCCGGGTAGCGGTAGCTCGGGCTTGTGCTGGTTGCTGCTGGTGACCGAGCCAGTGGAGGGATCCGTGGTCAGCACCATCTGCTGGGTGGCCCCGAGCGTCAGGGGCCCATTGATGGGCAATGTTGCAGGGGGAAACGATTTGGGCAACGCGGCCACATTGAGCGGGTCACACACCTGCCCGGCTACCGGTGGCAGCTTGGGGTGAGTGCGGTATTGGGGATCCAGATACTTCTGATGCTTGGCATCAAGGAATGCCCCCTTCCCACCATAGTTCAACTTGTCGCTAGCAATGCTTGTGCCATGACCCATAGAGACATCACCATTGATCGCAACAGCTCCGGCAATATGCCCCCCTTGCAAGGCAAAATTTCCACTCCCGTTCACGCTGCCCTCAACCCTGACGACCCCATCAGAGGGAGAAATGGTGATATCGCCGCCAGCAAGTACATTACCCGCAACAGGTGAAGAGCCGTTCAAGGTCACCGAGCCGGTCGCCCGCACATCACCCCAGATGGGGGAGTGCCCTGCGAGCACTACATTGGCCTTGTCGCTGACAGTCGCCACCTTGGCGTTTTGCCCCTGATTAAGAGTCCCGGAAACAGACTCCTTGTACGCCCCCTTGCGCGAATCGTAGCTGTCGATAAAACCGCTACCGGAGAGGCTTAGCCCTTCACACGCCACCACCGAATCCTGAAAGATGAGATTGCCGGGCTCGCGCTTAAGGGCAAACAGCGCGTTGAGGCTGGCATTCCCCTCCAGAAAGTGACCATGGCTCTGCAACGCCAACTTGCTGCCGGCGGAGGCATCCAGCTGTTCGATGCTAAAGCGGCTGCCCGCCATGGCCCCTTCGCCCTTGCTTGGCACCTTCTGCACCAGTTGTGCCCACTCTATCCGTGGTTCAGCGCCAAGCGCCTGATGCAGGGCTCGATAACTCTCGTTCATCCCCTGCTCGGCACTGAGCTGCGCATTGATCTTCTTGTGAAAATTGCCGCTCAGGCGAGTCTGCAACTGGTTCTCCTGAATGCTGGTAAACACCAGCAGACTCGACAGCAGGCTCACCACCAGCACAACCAGCAGTACGGCTCCTCGCTGCCCCTGCAATCCCTTGTTCATCCCGCTCCCCCTACTGTGGCGTTGGCACCGGATGTGGCCAACGCTGCTGCCCAGACCGCTTTGCGACGGGCCACCTGCACCTCTACTCCCGGTGCCAGATAGCTCGGCAGCCCTTCGGGCAAGATGCGGATATTGACCAACGCACCCTGCTGGCCGAATTCAAGATCCTGAAGATGGGCCAGCAACAGGCGCGGGCCATCTCCGTCATCGCAACTGAGTACCGGCGGCGTGAAGCGGTACTGCTCGGTAAAATCGGCGGTTTTCTGGTTGCCAAGGCAGGAGAGCACCTGATTGCCCCCCTCTACCTTGAAGGCCAGCGTCAGGCGATCAGGGGTCACGGCTATCAGCTGATCCGCCTGCTTGATGCTGTTGGTAAAGGTGAGAGTGGCAAAGCGCAGCACTTCGTTCGCCTGCTCCAGCGCCTTGCTCTGTTCGACCGTACTCTTGATCGGGGCGTAACCGGCAAAAATCGCCAGCATCAGCATCAGACCGAGCACCATGGAGATCATCAGCTCGACGAGACTGACGCCTCGTTGCCGTGAGGGGACGCTCAGCATAAAGGCGGAAATCCTGCGTTCAGCTCCACTCGCTTGGCGCCGGAGACCCGCTCATCCTGCCACTCGATGGCGACCACAAAGTTGTCGCTATAACGGTTCGGCAGCACCAGTCGGTGACCATCCTGTAGCGTGAAACGGGCAAGAAAATCGGCCTGGGTGAACCGCTCGGGCTTGCGCTGCACTTCACACAGCGAGCTCCAGATCTGCTCCACGCTGTTGCTCGCCTCGATCGTGGCCAGCGTGCTCTGCAAGCTGTAATGCGCCTGCTGCAACGAGACCACCTGCCCCTTGGCGAGACCGAGAAACACCATCACCGCCAACACCATGGAGACCATGATCTCCACCAGATTGAAGCCCTGCTGGCGGGCAAGTGCGGCGTATCTCATGAGCAGCTCCCTTGCAGCAGCTGGCCGCTCGGGGCCACGCAAAGGACCCGCTGCTCACCGAGGCGATTGGCCAGAATGATCTCGGCGTGGCTGCTGCTGCCGGTTGGCGCGATCTGGATGGGGTCAAACGGCTTGATCACCACTCCGCCAGCAGGTGCTGCCGCCTGACGCAGCAACTTGCTGTCAGCCATCACCTCCCAGCCACCGTTCTCGGTGCCCTGCAGTACCACCGGCAGGGTCAGCTTGACCGCTTCGCTGCGGGCAAAGCGGTAGGCTGACGCGAGTTCGGTCGCACTGCGATCGAGCCGTTCGGCCGCGAGGCGCTGACTCATGGAGGGCAACCCGACCAATAGCAAGATGGCGGCGATGCCGACCGTGATCATCAACTCAATCAGGGTAAATCCGCGCACATTCATTTTATGATCCCCAGCAGTCATGGCGATTGGCCGCGCGATAACCGGTCTGATCGAGGGTCAGAGTGCCGCACTCATCCTGTTGTCGCGTCGTTGGAATGGCTTTGAGCAGGTAGTCGCCAGCATCTTGCTGGCTGTAGCTGAACTGGTAGAAATCCGTGTTGGAAGGGGTAGCAAACGTGTCTGGATAACGGCCCTGTTGGGTATAGATACGTTCGAGGGCGAGCGCCTGCTCCAGCAATTGCTGCTGCGCTTCGTAACGACGTCCCTGTTGCAGATAACCCTGATACGCTGGCAACGCGATGGCCGCGAGAATGCTGACAACCGTCATGGCGATCAACAACTCGATCAGACTAAAGCCCCGGCAATGGCGCCATGCCTTACAGTCGTTCACTTATCATCCTTGGCAAGTGTTGTTGTTATTGGTCGGCCTAAGGCCGCAGATGTGATGACTTAATAATCATCAAAAATTAACTGACTCGATTGAACAACACAAAATCACCACACTCAATGTAAAAAAGATAGTTATGTGATCTGTTATTAATTTTTAAGCAGTTTTCACCGCCACTAATCTCGCCAAGCAAATAAAGCTAGGTCAATCGACATCCGTTATGCCCCCTTCTATCGAGCCGCGACATATGGACAACAACGGAGCGAAGAGTGAAACCCAACCGTGCAATAAAAGAGCAAAAAAACCTTTGGCCAATTTTTGCTATCCCTGTCCGTTTCTGGCTAGTCACGGCCTCCGCGCCCCCTTACTCTCTTGCCATCTATTCCAGCAAAGCTGCCAACACCATGAATGCAAAGCACAGCCCTGAGTCGTCACCGGATGAGGTGATCAACACCCTCAGCCGCGAGCAGTGTCACGCCGCACGGCTCGCCCGCGATGCTCGCTTCGATGGCCGCTTCTTTACCGGCGTGCTCTCGACCGGCATCTACTGCCGGCCTGTCTGCCCGGCACGGCCACCGCACGAGCACAATGTGCGCTACTTCCAAAGCGCCGCGGCCGCCGAGCAGTATGGGCTGCGACCCTGCCTGCGCTGCCGCCCTGAGCTGGCCCCCGCCGCCCGTGGCGATCTGCCGGTTGAACTGGCACATCTGCTGGCACGCATCGATCGCGGCGAGCTGGCGGAGGGCACGCTCGCTGAACTCGCCACTGAGGCCGGGATCAGCGAACGCACGCTACGCCGCCAGTTCGAGCAACATCTCGGCGCCTCACCAAAACAGGTGGAGCAGACGCGCCGCCTGCTGCTCGCGAAACGGCTGCTGACCGAAACCGGGCTGCCCATTACAGACATCGCGTTTGCCGCCGGATTTGCCAGCATCCGCCGCTTCAATGACGCCTGGCTCAACGCCTACGGACTGGCCCCGCGAAACCTGCGCCAACAAGAGGATCATGCGCCAGAGCACATGAGCGCGCAGCCGCGCGGCGCAACCCTGACACTGCAACTGCCCTACCACCCCCCATATGACGTGGCGGCCATGCTGGCGTTCTATCGGCTCCGGGCGATCCCCGGGCTGGAGCAGGTGGATGGTGAGGTGTATGAGCGGCGCTACCGGGTCGGTGATCAGGTCGCGTTGGTGCGTATCGCGCAGGGCAAGGGGCATAGCCTGCAGCTTACCGTCCATGATCTGCCGCTCGCAGCACTGCCCGATCTGCTCTATCGGGTGCGCCGGATGTGGGATCTCGATGCCGACATGCAGCGGATCGGTGATCTGCTCGGTCAGGATCCGCTGCTCGCCCGCTTGCAGGCGCGCTGGCCCGGCGTGCGACTGCCGGGTGGCTGGGACGAATACGAGGTGATGCTGCGCGCCATCGTCGGCCAGCAGGTCTCGGTCAAGGGAGCCATCACCATACTCGGGCGACTGGTAGCCCGTACCGAGGCGCAATTCGGGGTGGAGCAACTACCGACCCCCGCCCAGTTGTGCGAACTCGATCTCGACGGCATCGGCATGCCCGGCAGCCGTATTCGTACCCTGCGGGGAGTGGCGAAGGCACTGACCAGCGGTGAGCTGACCCTCACGACAGCCAGTGATGAGCAGTTGCTGGCACTACCAGGCATAGGCCCCTGGACGGTCTCTTACTGGCGGCTGCGCTGCGGGATGGATACCGATGCCTTCCCCGCTTCCGATCTGGTGCTGCAAAAGGCACTCGGAGGCGGCACCAAGCTGCCGGTAAAAGAGGTGTTGGCGCAAAGTGCGGCGTGGCAACCGTGGCGCAGCTATGCGGCCAGCTGGCTGTGGCACGCCATGAGCGAAGCGCCCGATTTGCAGCTCCGTGCCACTGGCAACGAAAACCAACCGGATAACCCACAACAGGAGATAACCCCATGATCCGCTACGATATCCTGCCGACCCGCTGCGGCGATCTGCTGGTCGCCATCAATGAATCCGGTCTGGTGCACGTGGACTTTGTGGCGGGCCTGCGGGCACTGCCCGATATGAGTGGCTGGCAACAAGAGCGCGAGGCTCTGGCCCCCTTCCTCGCCGAATTTGACGCCTATTTTGCCGGTCGCTTGCAGCGCTTCTCCCTGCCCCTTGCGGCTCGCGGCACCGCTTTTCAGCAAGCGGTGTGGCAAGCATTGTGTGATATTCCCTACGGCGAAACTCGCAGCTACAGCGATATCGCCCGTGCTATCGGCAAACCCGATGCGGTGCGGGCAGTGGGGGCGGCAAACGGTCGCAATCCACTCTCGATCATCGTTCCCTGCCATAGGGTGATCGGCCAAAACGGCAGCCTGACCGGCTATGCGGGGGGATTGGAGATCAAAAAAACGCTATTATTAATCGAAAGATTAGGGTCCTAATTGGCAACAATAAATATCGCATAATAACCCACAGCAAGCGAGTGATTATACAAAATCATCCATCGTATTATTATTTTTAATTCTATTTTAACTTTTCTTTTATTTCATCTATAAGTGATGCCAAATCGCCTACATTGCTAGATAACGCTTTTTTAATTAATGCTTTTTTAAATGTCTTATGCTCTATCCCAATATCTTTTGCAAAGTAGTTTGATGCTATATTAAATACTTTCTTTCCATCACAACGACGAATTAACTCAGAATTGGAAATACCAGAATACTGCCCAAATGATGTGCTTATCGCCTCATGCAATTGTGCTTTTAGAGTTAACATCCCAGATTCAGAAATAACTGACGATGAGATTTCTTCAGATGCAGTCTCTTTAGATGAAAAGTCAAATGAGCTACTTCCCCAAATACGTTCAGAAAAGTATCTTTCTACAACATGCTGCAAATGGAGAGAGATTTCTTTTTTATATGTTGCATGCTGCGTACCTCTAGCAATTTCAACAATCTTATTATCAATACTTTCAAGCGTAATATCTGGCCTATTGACATCTGATACAGAGAGATATTCATTTATTTTTTCAAGAAACAATCTTGGATCTAAAAAATAATTTTCAAGTTCATGGCAGTTCATTTTTATAAATGATGCATCATAAAACTTTGTGTTTTTTGACCTTATATTATCAAAGAAATTCTCTGGCTTATTATCTGAATCAACAAGAAACACAAATTTCATATCATAAATATGACTATTTATATCAGCAAGCCTTGAAAACATTTCGATGACATGTTGACTACCACCTAATGGCTTTATAATTAAGTTCTCACCTTTAAATATATATTCAAGTGCCTCATGATCGTCTTTTCCTTCAACAAAAATGACCTTTCTATGAATAGAGCTCAACCCGAGACCTCGTAAGTTATCCTCGGCACTTTCATATATTAATTCGTTTACACCATCGGACACAGTGTAATTAACACCCATAGAAAAAATTTTATATATTAGCGTCTTGGAATGAGTTGACAAAACGACTTGATTGATTTTGTAGTTCTTATAATCTTTTTCAAGCCACTCTCGTTTTATAGAAAAATCTAATTGGCTATCGAACCAAGAAAGTATTCCATTTTCATCACAGAGTTTATAAAGAAGTGCTATAAACTCAAGCAATAGCCCTTCATGAAAGTGGTTCTCCGGTTCATCTATAAAGATGGAACTAACAGAGTTTGAAATACACAGGAAAGATAACGTGCTTAAAAGCGCTTTCTCGCCAGAGCTGAATTCTCTAACATCATATAATGGCTTTCTCTTATCCGTATTTGCTTTTCCCAAGAGAACAAATTCTCCAGGTTTATGATTTCCACTAAAATTTTTAATCTCCACATTAGGTATAAGTGATGTGAACATTTTAGAGGCAACTTTAAAGTATAGTAATCGATCTGGTTTACTTGGTATTAGTCGATCATTAACATAATCTTTCACTAATTGCTGATATATTCCAGAAAATAATCTTTCTGGATTAAATATGGCAAGAAGCGTTAACTCTAGCTTACTGTTTTTTGAAATATCTATCTCATCAAAAAGTAAAGTTTCTTCTGAAAAACCCTTACTTGCATCAACATACAAAAATATATTTTTTGGCTCAAAAATATTCCAATGCGTAGTCAATACATCTTGATTACTACATTCTACTAATATCTCATCGCCTTTCTTTATTACTTCAACGGAAACATCTTCACCCGCCACATCAATAGTGACTTTAATAAATGAACCATCAGCGTTCAAAAAGCGCTCTGCGTCTTGATTAAACATCCGTTTATGATTCTCGCCAAGACTTAGCGAAAAGAACCCTTTCTGAACCAAATAAGCTGCTTTCAATAGAGTTGATTTACCTGAGCCATTTCGCCCAGAAAATGATATTACTGTGGCGCTATCATTTAGCTCACACGATACTTTACCATCAAAAGACTTTACATTTTGCAATTCTATTCTTTTTACTTTAAAAACACCCATTCAATACTCCACAAACTATTACATGCTTACTACACGATTAAATTAGAGTATCATGAATGTATTTGTGTGGAAATAAAACCAAATTTTTACATAGAAATAATTACATAACTGTCTTTAGTGTCACAATTCTGCCAAGTCAAAAACTCAGCCAGACAACCCCTTGGACTAAAAAACTTGAAAAACTAACCTAGCTTGATTTTATTCATTAAGAGACAAAAATAGACAACTTTTTAGAACGCCCTCATACACTGTGCGCCTCGCACAGTGTATGAGGACTTATTTACTAGCGCTTCAAACTCCCCATCACCTGCATTTCGCAGCGGTTGCAGTCAAAACGCAGGCGGAAGGTGTCTTTACCCATCTTGAGCTCCAGCGGCTCGGCCTTGAGACCTGGCACCTCGTTCGGGCAGAGGTTCTGGCTATAGCGGATGCAATGCTTGGTGATCATCAGCACCACTTCTCGCTCCTCCTTGTTCGCCTCATAGGCGGGAGCAATACGCTCCACCCCGTGTTCGCGGAAGAACTGCTCGGCCGCGCTGTTCAGCACATTGCCAAGGTAGGAGAGACGGTGCTGGGGATAGCTGATATCCCGTAGGGCGATGCGTCGCTCGGGGCGCTGGTAGCTGGCCACCCGCGCCGCCTCCAGCGCGGCGATACCCTCCCGACGCAGACCGTTGAGCTGTGATGCGGCGATAAATAGCGGCCTCGTTACTGCCAACTCAATCTTGCGCGCCACAAAGAGGGTATTGCCAAGTTTGCCAAGTTGATCCCGCGCCTGCTGCAGCGCCCGCTCCGGATTGTCGGCAGGCTGTTTATCGCAAGACAGCGTCACCATGGCGCTGATGCCCTGCTCGTCGGTGAGCGTGAGGCTCACGCCCTCATCGCACTCTGCCAGCACCATATCGACCCGGATACGGCGATCCGCGCTCGCCTTCTCCAGCATCTTGCTGAAGGCCTGATCGTGGTTGCGGTAGATTTCGGTGCCTACCTTCAACCCCGGCATACGCTCTGACAGGAGTAACTGCTTACCTTCGACTTTGTTGAGGCGCATCCCCACCAGCTCGTTATTCGGCTTGAAGAAGCCCAGACCGTCGCCGTTGTTGAGGGTGACCTGTTTGCCATCAATCTCGATGCCGTCACGGGTCACCTTGGTGACCCGCCCCAGCGGCTCGCCCACATATTTTGGGCTCTTGGTGGAATCGATCCCCTGCTGGCGGCCATGGAGGAAGTAATCGGTGCTGCCGCGGTTGAAGCTCTTTTTGGGATCTGGCGTGAAGCTGTAGCTGCAACGACCCGCCGAGGCAGCCACCAGATCGGAGCGACTATCGAGAATGGCGTCCAACTTCTGCCGATACCAGGCGGTGACGTTTTTGACGTAGTCGAGCCCCTTGAGACGCCCTTCAATCTTGAAGGAGCGGATCCCCGCCTCGATCAAGGCCTCCAGGTTGTCGGTCTGATCCATATCCTTGAGCGACAACAGGTGGCTGTCGGCCACCAGCACTTCACCGTCCGGCTTTTGCAGCGAGCAGGGCAAGCGACAGAGCTGGGCACACTCGCCGCGGTTGGCACTGCGACCGGTACGGGCATGGCTGATGTTGCACTGGCCGCTGTAGGAAACGCAGAGCGCGCCGTGGATAAAAAACTCCAGCTGCACATTGGTCGCCGTACTGATCTCGCGGATCTGCGCAAGAGACAGTTCGCGCGCCAGCACCACCTGAGAGAAGCCCACATCCTGCAGAAACTTCACCTTCTCCGGCGTGCGGTTGTCGGTCTGGGTACTAGCATGAAGGGCGATGGGTGGCAGATCGAGCGCCAGCAGCCCCATATCCTGCACGATGAGCGCATCGGCACCGGCTTCGTAGATCTGGTGGGTCAGCCGCCGGGCCTGCTCCAGCTCATGATCGTGCAGCAGGGTGTTGAAGGCGACAAAAACCTGGGCGCCGAAACGGTGGGCGTGACGTGCCAGCGCTTCGATATCCTCAATGGTGTTGCCTGCCGCACTGCGGGCGCCAAAGGCTGGGCCCCCCATGTAGACGGCATCGGCCCCATGGTTGATGGCTTCGATGCCGTAGGCGAGGTTCTTGGCCGGAGCCAGCAGCTCCAACCGGTTGTTGTGGCTTAACGGGTGCTTGTTCTGGTGCATGGTCTCGGGATCAGGGCGGACAGCAAATGGGCGCTACTCTAGCCCATTCACCACCCGCGTGCCTTGATCCCGCTTAAGGTATCTGCGAAATACAGGATTACATGACCACCTTGAGTGCCAGCCCGAGCAGCACCAGCCCACTCACCTTGTCGATGACAAAGGATTTGGCTTTAAGCCACGCCAGCACAGGCCCGCGGGAGAGCACCAGCGCCACCAGCACGTACCAGACTGCATCGATCCCGCCAGCGGTAAGCATCATGATGCCCCCTTCGCTCCAGCCGGTATCGGCTCGCACAAACTGGCTGAACAGGGCGATGAAGAAAACCGCCAGTTGGGGATTGAGGAAAGCCACCATAAAACCTTCAAAGGCCCCCTGCCGACCACGCAATTGATGCACCTCTTCACTCGCTTCGCCGCTGGCTGGTTTTGCCAGCAGGGCTTTCACCCCGAGCCAGGCAAGAAATGCGGCGCCGCCGTAGCGGATCAGATCAAACAGGATCGGGGTCTGGGTGATCAAAATGGAGAGGCCAAGCGCCGTGACCAGCGCATAGATACCAACCCCGAGGCCGTGGCCAAGCGCGGTGGCGACGCCGTGCCCCTGCCCGCCCTGCACCGTGTTGCGGATGATCAGCGCCAGACTCGGCCCCGGGCTGATGGCCCCCATCACGCAGATTGCGGCCAGTGCCAGCCAACTCGTCAGTTCCATGCATTTCCTCTTTATATGCTCGATATGATGACCTGCATTCAGGGTACGGGCTGAGCCATTATGCCAGTAGTGAAAGTTATGAATAGAACCCATAACCCATGGCTATAACGCCACACAACTGACCGGGGCTAACCGCCGAGATCGAGCAGCTTGCGACTCTCGCCGACGGTACGTTGCAGGTGATCCCGCAGGAAGGGGTAGGCCAGCTCGCGAAACCAGCGGTGGGCCGGATCCTGATGGTGGCGCTGATGCCACAGCAGATGATACTGCTGGTCGCGGGTAGCAAATGGCAGATCGACAAAGGTGAGCTCATGGCCGCAGGAAAGCTGCCAGGCGATATGAGCCGGAGTGGTCATCAGGCAATCGGTGCGCAGCAACACCTCCACTGCCGCCTGAAAGAAGGGGACTCTGGCAAACCAGCGTCGACTCAGTCCCTGCGGCGCCAATACCTGCTCCACCGGGCTGTCCTTGTCGCCACCACCGCTCACCTGCAGGTGAGGCCAGGCGAGATAGTCATCGAGACTCAGCGCCTTGCCCGCCAGCGGGTGATGACGTCCCATCAACACCGCCAGCCGATCTTCCCCCTGATGCAGACCGCGTATCTGCTCCGGTACCTGTTCGGTGATGGTGGAGACCAGATCCAGTTCGGACTGCCACAACTGCGGCAGCTGACGTTTGTCCCACAGGCTGTACTCCAGCGCCGCCAACGGCGCCTCTTTGGCGAGCGCGGCGCAGATATCGGGCAGGATATGCTGAGCCACATAATCAGAAGAGGCGAGCCGAAATACCCGCTCGCAGCGGCTCGGGTCAAACCCGGGCGCCTCGTAGAGCCGCTCCAGCGCACCGAGAGAATCCGCCAGCTGGGCAGCCAACAGTTCGGCCCGTGGCGTCAGCAGCCAGCGTTGCCCCTCCCGCACCAGCAACTCGTCGTCAAACTCGCTGCGCAACTGGGCAAGCTGCTTGCTGATGGAGGGCTGGCTCAGGTGCAGCAGCTCGGCGGCGCGGCTGATATTGCGGGTCTCCAGCAGCACCTTGAGGGTCGGCAACAAGTTGAGATTGGCTCTGAGCAAGGAGATACCCTCATCGGTGGCGAAATGCCTATCTTAGGGCAGAGGAGTCCCGCGCTTTAAGCGAAATTTCCTGCCATGTTCAGCGCGTTACAGCCCTTTGCGACCAGATGGCGCAGCCGCTCGCCCTGCACATAACCATGACCACAAGATGACAGTGGTTGTCTCGTACGGCATAATTGCACGATTTTCCGCCCGCGGGCGATCCACTTTGAGAAGCGGTAACAAGATGAAATACGCCAATATCACCGGCTGGGGCAAATGCCTGCCTCCCTCCGTGCTGACCAACGACGACCTCAGCACCATCATGGATACGTCAGACGAGTGGATCTATCCGCGCACCGGCATCAAGGCCCGCCGGATCTCCCATGTCAGTACCTCGGATCTCGCCACCCTGGCCGGTCGCCGCGCGCTGGCCTGCGCCGGTCTGGAAGCTAGCGATCTCGATGGCATCATCCTGGCGACAGCCACCCCGGACAACCTGCTGCCAAGCGCCGCCTCTGCGGTGCAGAAGAAGCTCGGGGCCGTCAACGCCGCCGTGTTTGACCTCAATGCGGCCTGCACCGGTTTCGTCTACTCCCTCTCCGTCGCGACCTCGCTGGTGCAGACCGGCATGATGAAGAAGGTGCTGGTGATTGGCGCCGAGCGCCTCACCTACCTGCTGGACTGGGCGCGCCGCGATACCGCAGTGCTGTTTGGCGATGGTGCCGGGGCCGTAGTGATCGAGGCGAGCGAGCAGGAGTGTGGCCTGATCGCCAACAAGCTGGGCTGTGACAGCGAAGCGCGGGAGATCCTGCACGTACCGAACTTCGGTACCGATCGGGTGCGTTTTGCCGATATCGATGGGCTGTTCACCTTCAACTTCGAAGGTCCGGAGATCTTCAAGCGGGCCGTGCGCGGCATGGGTGAAGCCACCAGCACTGTGCTGGCGCAGGCCGGTATTGCGCCGGAGCAGGTCGACCTGATCGTTCCCCATCAGGCCAATATCCGCATCATCGAGACCCTCGCTAAGCGGATGAATGCGCCGATGGAGAAGGTGATGGTCAACATCGAAAACTACGGCAACACCTCTGCCGCCACTGTGCCCATCGCCCTTTGCGAAGCGCTGGAGCAGGGCCGCGTCAAGCCGAACTCCTATCTGCTGACCGCCGCTTTCGGTGCCGGCCTGACCTGGGGGGCCGCCATCATCAAGTGGGGCGATCGCGTCACCCCTATCAAGGCGTGCGATGCCGAACTGCCCCCGTGTGACAAGAGCGCGCTGGAACTGATTGCCCACGCCGTGGAAGGTTGCCAGAAGGCCCACGCCAACGAGGCCTGATCTTCATCAGGAGCCTGAATCCTCAGGCTCCTTCTCTCCTTTTCATCCCCACCTGGCTCTGCCCCCACTTCGCAAGCCGCTTGATACGGCAATCGCTGATACAAACAACTCCGATTTGCAGCCAATTAATTTTTTTCCGCTAACCTTATTGTGCCAACTATAAATAAAGAAAAGAGCGTCAAGGGGCACCATGACTGTTTAGGTTCTGCGCCTTTACCTCTTACCAAGTAATTGCACAGGGATAAGCTACGTATGGCACAACACAAAAGTGGCGTGAACACACCGCTTTGGGAACCGGTTTGCTGGATTTGCTGCATCGGTCTTGCTCTGCTGAGCTGCCTGTTGCTGCAGCTTGCCGATGCGCTGTCACCTCTCTACCTGCTGCTCAATGTGCTGGTTGCCATTGCCGCCGCGCTCTGGACATCAAATCACTTCCACCAGCACACACTCCGACATCGTGCAGGAGAGGAACAAACCGTCGCAACCGATCCTCTCGCCCACTCCATCATCGGGCTCGAACAGGTGTGCGAGAAGGCTCTACCTATCTGGTCCCAGCAAATTGAAAGCTCTCGTCAACAAACCGAAGCCGCGATGATTGACCTGACCCAACGCTTCAACGGCTTGGCCAACAAGCTGGAGGAAGCAGTCAATGCTTCTCATCTGGCAGCCGGAGAACTGGGTGATGCCAATTCCCGTGGCATGGCAGGAGTCTTGAGCGAGAGCCAGCAGCAACTCAATGAGGTAGTGGCCATCCTGCACTCCGCCCAAGCCAATCGGGACGCCATGCTGGGTGAGATAAAAAGCCTGACCACCTACACCATAGAGCTCAACACCATGGCCATGGATGTGGCCAAAATCGCCTCCCAGACCAACCTGCTGGCCCTCAACGCCGCCATTGAAGCGGCTCGTGCAGGGGAAGCAGGCCGTGGCTTTGCTGTGGTCGCTGATGAAGTGCGCAACCTCTCCCGCCTCTCCAGCGAAACCGCCCAGAAGATGACCGACAAGGTTGATACCATCAATACTGCTATCGGTCGCGCCTTCCAGATTGCCGAAAATGCTGCCGCACGGGATCACGCCTCGGCGCTCAATTCGGAGCAGACAATCGAACAGGTGCTGGCCCGTTTTCGCCATGCCACTGACAGCCTGGCGGAATCCGCCTCCCTGCTGCAAAACGAGAGCACAGATATCCATCGCGAAATCTCCAGCGTCATTGTCTCGCTTCAATTTCAAGACAGGGTCAGCCAGATCCTCAGCCACGTCAGACAAAACATGGAGAGCCTCTCCAGCCATCTGGTTGCTTCCGAGCAGAGCAGCAATGCGACAGGGCCAATCCAGATCGATGCCAATCGCTGGCTGGCAGAGATGGAGCTCTCATACGCCACCGACGAACAGCGCAATATTCACCATGGTCGCACCACCCGTTCTGTCAACGCGCAACCAAGCAGTGCCGACATCACATTTTTCTAGGAGAGAGATATGGGCAAAACGATCCTGATCGTGGATGACTCGGCAACTATTCGCCAAGTCGTGGGCATGACCCTCAAGGGAGCCGGTTATGAGGTCATGGAAGCCTCTGACGGCAAAGATGCGCTCAACAAACTAGATGGCAAGAAGATCAACCTGATCATCAGTGACGTCAATATGCCGAACATGGATGGCATCACCTTCGTCAAAGAGGCCAAAAAGCTGGCCAACTACAAATTTACCCCTGTCATCATGCTGACCACCGAGTCTCAGGACAGCAAGAAGCAGGAGGGACAAGCCGCGGGAGCCAAAGCCTGGGTGGTCAAACCCTTCCAGCCCGAACAGATGCTGGCCGCAGTCGCCAAGCTCATCATGCCGTGATCCGGAGCGCATCATGCAACTACAGAGTGAGCTACTCGACAACAAGGTAGTGGTGACCATGCCGGACGAGATAACCATTTATACAGTCAGCGAGCTGAAAGATGCTCTCTCACCCTTATTGCATCAGGGGAACGAACTGGAGCTGAATCTGGCTGCAGTATCCGAGATCGACAGCGCCGGGCTGCAATTGCTGCTGGCAGCGAAGAAAACCGCTCTGCAGCAAGGCTCCTCCCTGGCGCTGGTCTGGCACAGCCATGTTGTGCTTGAACTGCTGGAGCTCTGCCAGCTCTCGGCCTTTTTTGGCGACCCCACCCTCATCACCCATGGCGAACGGCCCTGAGCCACCATGACAAGGAGTCACCGTGAGCATCGATCTTGATCAGGCTTTACAAACCTATATCGCCGAGGCACGCGAGTTGCTTGAAGAGATGGAGTCAGCCCTTCTATCACTGGAATCTGACCCTGACAATAGCGAGCTGATTGGTGCCATCTTCCGTGCTGCTCATACTATCAAGGGGTCGGCTGGCCTGTTTGGTCTGCAACCCATCGTCGGGTTTACCCATATTGTCGAGGATCTGCTAGACCAGATCCGCAATCAGCAGCTCACCGTCACCTCTCCTCTGATCAAGGATCTGCTGGAAAGCTGTGACCACATCCAGACGCTCATCAGTGTCGTTGCAGAACAGGGCAGCACGTTAAGCGATGGCGATGCCAACCAGGATGAACGGCTGAGGCTCGCTCTCACCCGTCATCAGTGCGTCCCCCATGCCACGCTGCCAGATACTGTACATACGCCGGAACCCAAGATCGAAAAAGAGGGAGGAATTACCAGCTCCGCCTCCCTGTGGCATATCTCCCTGCGTTTTGGCCCCGATGTGCTGCGCAATGGCATGGATCCGGCCGCATTTCTTCGCTATCTCGGCACCCTCGGAACCATATGTTCAGTGGAGACCATCCATCAAGCGCTACCGGATTGGGAGCAGTTCGATCCGGAAAATTGCTACCTCGGCTACGAGATAGACTTCGACTCGCAGGCAGATAAGGCAGCCATCAGCGATGTTTTTGAATTTGTCAGAGATGACTGCCAGATCACCATCTTGCCACCCCACAGCAAGATCGCCGAGTTCATCAACCTGATCGAGTCTCTGCCGGAAGATAGCGCCATGCTGGGGCAGTTGCTGGTCAACACCGGCGCCCTGACGGCAGAGGAGTTAGCAAGCGGTCTGCAAGCACAACAAGCGACACCGGCAGAACAAGCGCCCAAACTCGGGGAGATCCTGATTGCGCAGGGTGCTGTCAACGAAGCCGTCGTCGATGCCGCCCTGAAAAAACAGAACCAGACCAAGGAGAGCAAGAGCAAAGAGGGCCGTTACGTCAGGGTGCATGCCGACAAGCTGGACGATCTAATCAATCTGGTCGGGGAGTTGGTAGTCGCCAGTTCAGGAGCCAATCTGCTGGCCCAACGCACCCGCGAAAGCCAACTGCAGGAAGCCACCTCGGTCATTGCCATGCTGGTGGAAGAGATCCGCGACAGTGCACTGCGCCTGCGAATGGTGCCTATCGGCGATACCTTCAACCGCTTCCAGCGGGTGGTGCGCGATGTCAGTCAGGAACTGAACAAGGATATCACTCTGGTGATCTCCGGAGCCGAGACTGAACTGGACAAGTCGGTGGTAGAGAAGATCGGCGATCCGCTGATGCATCTGGTCAGAAACTCTATGGATCATGGCATCGAATCGGCAGAGCAACGGCTACTGGCAGGCAAACCCCCCCGTGGCACCCTGAATCTCAATGCCTATCACGACTCCAACAGTATCGTCATCGAAATTCGGGATGACGGCGCTGGTCTCAACAAAGCTAGGATCCAGCAAAAAGCCATCGAGCGCGGTCTGATCAGCCCAACCACCACGCTGACAGATCAGGAGATATACAACCTGATCTTCGAGCCGGGGTTCTCCACCGCCGAGGCGATAACCAACCTCTCCGGTCGCGGGGTGGGCATGGATGTCGTCAAACGCAACATAACTGCCCTGCGCGGCACAGTCGATCTGGACAGCATCCCGGGAAAAGGAACCCGTGTGCAGATCCGCCTACCGCTTACCCTTGCCATCATCGACGGCTTCCTAGTGCGAGTCTGCGACACCCACTACGTTATTCCCCTCGATATGGTGATCGAGTGCGTTGAATTGACCCAGAGTGCACTGGCCGATACCCAGGGTCGCAATTACATCAATTTGCGTGGCGAGGTTCTGCCCTTTATCCGCCTGCAACACTACTTCGATACCAATGGCAGCAAAGGGAGGCGCGAGAACATTGTCGTGGTCAGCCATGCAGGCAAAAAATCCGGACTGGTGGTGGATGAACTGTTGGGAGAATTCCAGACCGTCATCAAACCGTTGGGGAAATTGTTCCAGCGCCTGCAGGGCATCAGTGGTTCAACCATTCTGGGAGGGGGAGAGGTCGCCCTGATCCTCGACATTCCTTCGCTTATCCAGCACGCAATCACTCAGGAATCCTGTCAGCTCAACAGGTTGACAGTGTCGCGCAACCTGCCTCAATCCAGCATCAACTGAGGGGACCATCATGTTAAAAAATTCCACCATCAAATTGCGTCTTATCGTACTGCTCTGCATGCTCTGCCTACTGTTGCTGGCCGTTGGCAGCCTCGGGTTATACAACATGCAGAGCAGCAATACCGGGTTGCAGCGCATTTACAACGACAGGGTGGTTCCCCTCAAGCAGCTGAAGACTATCTCCGACAGCTATGCCGTCTCGATCATCGACAACCTCAACAAGGCCAATGCGGGGCTGATCCCGGCAGAAGAGGCTTTGAAGCAGATACAACAGGCCCAGCAGACAATCAAAAACGAGTGGCATCACTACCAGTCCACCACTCTCACACCAGATGAACAGCGTTTGTCAGCCGAGGCGACAACCCTGTTCAACGCGGCCGATACCGATATTGGCAAGCTGGAGAAATACCTCGCCACCCAGCACGGCATGATTACTGGCATGCTGAACAATTTTGACGGTGCCCTCTATGGCTCCATCGACCCGATAGGCAACAAAATCACCGAGCTGGTCAACCTGCAGCTCAATGTGGCCAAGTCGGAATATACCGCAGCGCAATCCTGGTATGACGTCATGCTGATAACCATGGCGGTGGTTATCGCGGTCGGCATCGCACTCGCAGCCTGGTTTGGCACCTTGCTGATCAAAAACATCATCACCCCCATCGAACAGGCTCTGCGCGTGGCCAATAGTCTGGCTGAGGGCAATCTGGATGTATCGATCCGGATAGAGTCCAACGATGAAGCGGGTCAGCTCTTGATGGCGATGGATAACATGGTCAAGAAACTGGGGGCCTTGATCACGGATATCGAGACCTTGGTCACCGCCGCTGTCGAACAGGGCGACTTCAGCCACAAGATTGCGCTGGAGGATCGTCAGGGATATATCAAGCGGGTATCCGAGCTGCTGAATCGCCTCTCCCATGTGACAGATACCAGCCTGGAAGATGTGATGCGTATCGCCACCGCGCTCTCCAAGGGGGATCTGACCCAACGGATCGATGAGCCCTACCCAGGAATTTTTGGCCAGACCAAAGACGGCCTCAACCGGACCATAACAGCGCTGACCAATATCATCGAAGAGGTACGCAACGCCGCCGACAACCTGACCAATGCCTCCAATCAGGTAAGCAACACGGCGCAGGCATTGAGCCAAGCCACCAGCGAGCAAGCGGCCAGCGTTGAAGAGACCAGCGCCTCTATCGAGCAGATGAGCGCCAGCATCAATCAGAACACCGAGAACGCCAAGATCACCGACAGCATGGCCAGCAACTCGGTACTGGAGGCCACCGAAGGGGGCCAATCCGTTCAACAAACGGTGACCGCCATGCAGCAAATCGCCAAGAAAGTCAGCATCATCGACGACATTGCCTACCAGACCAACCTGCTTGCCCTCAACGCCGCCATCGAGGCGGCTCGTGCCGGAGAACATGGCAAAGGCTTCGCGGTGGTTGCTGCCGAGGTGAGAAAACTGGCAGAGCGCAGCCAGATCGCAGCGCAGGAGATTGGTGAGCTCTCCTCCGACAGCGTCAGCAAGGCAGAGCGGGCTGGCAACCTGCTGGAGAGGATCGTCCCCTCCATTCGCAAGACCTCTGACCTGGTACAAGAGATCAATGCCGCCTCAGGTGAACAGGCCAGCGCAGCCAACCAGATCAGTCTGGCCATGAACCAGCTTAACCAGGTGACACAGCAGAATGCAGCCAGCAGCGAGGAGCTGGCGGCCACGGCCGAAGAGATGAGCTCGCAAGCCAGCGAACTGCAGCAAACCATGGCCTTTTTTGCTCTGGAGAAAAGTGCGCAGCTCAACACCAGGACCCATGAAACCGGCCACAAGGGCATGCCTCCCAGAGGCAGTTTCATCACCCCCCCACAACGGGCCAGCCAGCCCAATCAACCATCATCCCATTCCATTGATGACGCGGATTTTGTCCGCTTTTAACCGGAGGCGACCATGCATACATCCACCGACATCACGGTGCCATCAGCGGCCGCTGACGAGAACAACAGTGGCGATGCCCAGTACCTGACATTTCTGATCAACAACGAGATGTTCGCCATCAATATTCTGGGGGTCAAAGAGATCATCGAATACGGCAATATCACTCCGGTTCCGATGATGCCGGGTTTTATTCGTGGCGTAATCAACCTCAGAGGAGCGGTAGTGTCGGTCGTCGACCTGAATGCCCGCTTTGGCAATGCACCTTCGGTCATCACTCGCCGCAGTTGCATCGTCATTATTGAGGGGGTGGCCCCGCAGGGCGATGAACCTGTAGGTCAGGATATTGGCGTTGTGGTGGATTCCGTATCGGAAGTACTGGGTATCCCACAAGCAGATATCGAGCCCCCACCCAGTTTTGGTGCCCGCATCCGGGCCGATTTCATCAGCGGTATGGGCAAGGTCAACGGCAAATTCGTCATTCTCATCGATACCGGGAAAGTGTTGTCACTCGATGAGATGGCTCAACTCAGCGAACTGGCCCAGCCACAGGCAAGGTTGCCACAAGGCAATCTGCAACCCTCCTGAACAGGCCTCCATACTCCACGACATGCAGCATAAGGAAACGCTCATGACCCAATCACTCTTAGGAAAACTCTTCGGAGACAATGCCACCGAAGTGAGGCAGCGGACCCAGTTACTCGACGCAATCGGCCAGCTGCAACACGCAGTCCTGGCAGAGCAGGTTCCAGCACCACTCGATCTTTCCGGTATGGATAGCCCCTTGCGTGAAGTAGGACATGCCATCAACGAGGTGGTCACCTTGCTCAGTGACAAGCTGGAACAGAGCCGCAACGACATTAAAAAGAACCAGGTGCTGCTCCATGAGAACCAGCTGGTTCGCAAAGCCCTCGACTGCGCCAGTACCAACGTGATGATTGCCGATACCAACCTCGACATTATCTATATGAACGAGGCAGTGACCGGCATGCTCAATCAGGCTGAGACCGACATCAAGAAAGAGCTCTACAGCTTCAACGCCAATCAGCTGATGGGCGCCAACATCGACAGCTTTCATAAAAATCCCGGCCATCAGCGCGCCATGCTGGCCAAACTCAACAGCACCTACCGCACCCAGATACAGCTGGGGGGGCGCACCTTCTCCCTGATCGCCAATCCGGTCTTCAACGATACCGGTGAACGGTTGGGGTCCGTGGTCGAATGGGCCGACAGAACCAAGGAGGTGATGATAGAGAAAGAGATGTCCGACATTGTGCAGGCCGTGATCAATGGCGAGCTGCACCGCAGGATGGAACTTGCTGGCAAGAGCGGCTTCTTTCAGGCGATGGGAGAAGGGATCAATCAAATTGCCGACGTGATCGACAGTACCCTCAACGATGTCATCCGGATCGTGCAATGTCTGGCAAAAGGGGATCTGACCCAGCAGATTGAGGCGGACTACCCCGGCGTGTTTGGCACCACCAAGGATGCGCTCAATACAACCATCGCCTCCTTGACCAAGATTGTTACCGAAGTACGCGGCGCCTCTGACAACCTCTCCAGTGCCGCCGAGCAGGTAAGCGCGACCGCCCAGTCGATCAGCCAATCCAGCAGTGAACAGGCCTCCAGCATGGAGGAGACCAGCGCCTCCATCGAGCAGATGAGCGCCAGCATCAACCAGAATACCGACAATGCCCAGGTCACCGATGGCATGGCCAGCAAGGCAGCCAAAGAAGCCGTAGAGGGAGGAGAAGCGGTCAAACTGACTGTGGATGCCATGAAGCAGATCGCCAGACGGATTGGCATCATCGATGACATCGCCTACCAGACCAACCTGCTGGCACTCAACGCAGCTATCGAAGCGGCGCGGGCAGGCGATCACGGCAAAGGCTTTGCCGTAGTGGCGGCGGAGGTGCGCAAACTGGCCGAACGCAGCCAGGTGGCAGCACAGGAGATTGGCGAGCTGGCCTCCAGCAGTGTCGAGATGGCGGAAAAAGCAGGTCGTTTGTTGGATCAGATGGTTCCTTCAATCAACAAGACCTCGGATCTGGTGCAGGAGATCAGTGCCGCTTCGGTTGAGCAATCCACCGGTGTCAGCCAGATCAACCAGGCCATGAACCAGCTGAGTCAGGTTACCCAGCAAAATGCCTCTTGCAGCGAAGAGCTGGCTGCCACAGCAGAAGAGATGAGCAGCCAGGCTGAACAGCTGCAACTGGCCATGGAGTTCTTTACCCTGGAGGCCCACGCCAAAGAAGGTAAAGCAGCCACCTCGCATCTTCACCCCAATACCCGAGGTCGCTTTATGAACGAGAGCAATGCCAACAGTCGGGAACGAGCCGCCACCGTCCAACGCCCCATCGGCGATGGCGATTTTGTCCGGTTCTAGCCACGGGAGAGGCGTTGCCTCTCCCATCTCCGACAACACAGGTAGAGGGACAGTTTTTTGTATCAAACCCAGCTGCATGATGATGAGTTCTCCCGCTTCCAACGCTGGCTTCATCAAACGGCGGGGATAGAGCTGTCTCCAGCCAAGAAGGCGCTGGTGGCCAGCCGCCTGGCGAAACGCCTCTGCCACTATGAGCTGGAGAGTTATGACGACTACTTCCAGCTCATCATGAACGATCGCAGCAGCGAACTGCAGCTGGCGCTTGATCTGCTGACCACCAACGAAACCTACTTTTTCAGGGAGCCCAAACACTTCGAGTTTCTGACGCGGGAGATAGTCTCAGCGCTCCCGCCCGAGCAACCACTGCGGGTCTGGAGCGCTGCCAGCTCATCCGGCGAGGAGCCCTACAGTCTGGCCATGACCCTCGCGGAAAAACGCAGCACCTTCAACTGGGAGATACTGGCCTCCGATATCTCGTCCCGGGTGCTGGAACAGGCGATGAGCGGTCGCTACCCCATCGAGCGGGCGCAAAATATTCCACTGCCCTTTTTGATGAAATATTGCCTCAAGGGTGTGGGCCTGCAGGAGGGTATCTTCATCATCGATCGCAAGTTGCGGGACAAGGTGCAGTTCATGCAGATCAACCTCAATCAGGATCTGCCGGACATCGGCATGTTTGACGTCATCTTCATCAGAAACGTGATGATCTACTTCAACAAGGAGACCAAAGGGCAAGTATTGCAGCGGCTGGTACCCAGACTCAAACCCGGTGGCTACCTGCTGGTGAGCCACGCCGAGAGCCTGCATGGCCTGCACCACGGCCTGCAGCTTGTCTCGCCTTCCATCTATCAGAAGAGATAAGTCATGACTCGGGAGGTGATCCTGCAACCGGGAGAGCTCTTTTTTGGCAAGGAGGATGTGGTGGTCAGAACCGTACTGGGCTCCTGTATTGCCATCACCTTGTGGCATCCGGAGCAGAAACAGGGAGGAATGTGTCACTACATGCTGCCAAGTCGGCGCAATCCCTCAACCAAGCTGGATGGGCGCTATGCCGATGAGGCCCTCGCCTTGCTGCTGCAAGCGGCCAGTCACTATCCCGCCCCCATCCATGAATATGAGGCCAAGTTGTTCGGGGGTGGCAACATGTTTACCGAGCCTCAATACGCACAGAGCGACAACAATGTCGCCGCCAAAAATATTCAGGCAGCCTGGCAGCTGACCCGACACCTTGGCCTTGATATCAAGGCTCATCATCTTGGCCATAGCGGCCACCGAAGCTTGCTCTTTGAGCTCAGCAACGGCAGTGTCTGGCTCCGCCATCATCGTCTGCCACATCAACGGGAGTCGCGAGAATGAAGCAGATCCGGGTCATGCTGGTGGATGATTCCGCCGTGGTCAGACAGGTATTGCAAGCGGTACTGGAGCAGGAGCCTGATATCCGGGTGATCGCCACAGCATCGGATCCCCTGTTTGCGCAGGAAAAACTGAAGAAAGAGTGGCCTGACGTCATCGTGCTCGATGTGGAGATGCCCCGTATGGATGGCATCACCTTTCTCACCAAGATCATGGCAGAGCATCCAACCCCGGTGGTGATCTGCTCCTCCCTCACCGAAAAGGGGGCCGAGACCACCTTGCAGGCAATGGCTGCCGGCGCGGTGGACATCATCACCAAGCCGACCATGGGGATAAAAAGCTTTCTGCAAGAATCTGCCCACGACCTGGCCATGGCGGTACGTGCCGCGGCCCAGGCCAACCTCAAGCGCGTGGGCAAGCCCTCCTCTGTACCAGTCAGCACCAAGCTCAACGCGGATGCCATGCTGGCGCCCAACCAGCACGCCATGGCACAAACCACCGAGCGCCTCATCGCCATCGGCACCTCGACCGGCGGCACCCAGGCGCTGGAAGCCGTGCTGACTGCCTTGCCCCGGGTCAGCCCCGGCATCGTCATCGTGCAGCACATGCCGGAGAAATTTACCGCCATGTTTGCCGAGCGGTTGAACGGGGTCTGCCAGATAGAAGTGCGGGAGGCGAGAAACAATGACCGGGTGATCCCGGGGCTGGCACTGATTGCCCCCGGAGGCAAGCATATGCTGCTCAAACGCAGCGGTGCCTACTATCACGTCGAGGTAGTCGACGGGCCGCTTATCAACCGCCATCGCCCCTCGGTGGATGTGCTGTTTCGCTCCGTCGCCAAATATGCCGGCAAGAATGCCACCGGCATCATCATGACCGGCATGGGGGATGACGGTGCCCGGGGATTGCGCGAGATGCTGGATGCGGGTGCCAACACCTATGCCCAGGATGAGGCATCCTGCGTGGTCTTCGGCATGCCAAAGGAGGCGATCAAGCTGGGAGCTGCCCGCCATGTGCTTCCCTTGCAAGAGATGCAATACGCCATCCTCGGCAAGTAATCCCTTATCGCGCGTTTTGACCATAAAAAAGTCCAGCTCCCATTGGGGAGCCGGACTTTTAACATCAACCTGAACCGATCCGGTATCAGGCGAGCAGATTACTCTGCAGCAGGCGCTTCTTCAGCGGCCGGAGCGGCGTCAGCAGCAGGTGCAGTTGCTTCGGTCGGAGCGTTCGCTTCCTTGATGGAGAGACGTACGCGGCCCTGACGGTCCACTTCCAGTACCTTCACCTTGACCACGTCACCGATGGTCAGGTGGTCAGCCACGTTCTGCACGCGAGCGTCGGTGATCTGGGAGATGTGTACCAGACCATCTTTGCCCGGCAGAATGTTGACGAATGCACCGAAATCGGCCAGACGAACAACTTTACCTTCATAGATGCGGTTCACTTCGATCTCGGCGGTGATAGCCTCGATGCGACGGATCGCTTCCATGGCTGCTTCGTTAGCCACGGCGGAGATACGTACAGTACCGTCATCATCCAGCTCGATGTTGGTGCCGGTCTCTTCGGTCAGCGCACGGATCACGGAACCACCCTTACCAATCACATCCTTGATCTTCTCGGGATTGATCTTGATGGTGTGGATACGCGGTGCAAAATCGGAGATCTGGGCACGCGGAGCCTGGATAGCTTCGTCCATCACTTTCAGGATGTGCAGACGAGCGCCACGAGCTTGCTTCAGAGCAATCTCCATGATCTCTTTGGTGATGCCTTCGATCTTGATGTCCATCTGCAGCGCGGTCACACCTTCGGTGGTACCGGCAACTTTGAAGTCCATGTCGCCCAGGTGATCTTCGTCACCCAAGATGTCGGACAGCACGACGAAACCTTCTTCTTCCTTCACCAGACCCATGGCGATACCGGCAACGGAGGCCTTGATCGGCACACCGGCATCCATCAGCGCCAGAGAGGAACCACAGACAGACGCCATGGATGAGGAACCGTTGGATTCGGTAATTTCAGAGACCACGCGCACCACGTACGGGAACTCGGCGGCGCTCGGCATCACGGCAGCAACGCCGCGCTTGGCCAGACGGCCGTGACCGATTTCACGACGCTTCGGGCTACCCATCATGCCGGTCTCACCGACGCAGTATGGCGGGAAGTTGTAGTGCAGCATGAAGCGATCGGCACGGTTACCGGTCAGCTCGTCGATGTTCTGGGCGTCGCGCTCGGTCCCCAGAGTGGCGACCACGATGGCCTGAGTTTCACCACGGGTGAACAGGGCAGAACCGTGGGCACGGGGCAGAATACCGGTACCTACGCTCAGGGCGCGGATCATTTCCGGATCGCGACCATCGATACGCGGCTCACCACGTACTACGCGACCACGAACGATGCGGCTTTCCAGGCTGTGGAACTCTTCGCCGATCTTCTTGGCATCTTCTTCCACGCCGGAAGCGATAACTTGCTCAACCACACGGCCCTTGATGGCCGCGATGGTTTCGTAACGAACTGCCTTCTCGGTGATGCGATAGGCTTCACCCAGTTCGGCGCTCGCCAGCTCGGCAACCTTGGCTTTCAGCGCTTCGTTGACGGCAGGCGGAGTCCAGTCCCACGGCTTGGTGCCGACGGCAGCGGCAAACTCGTTGATCGCCTTGATCACGGTCTGCATCTGCTCGTGACCGTACACCACGGCACCCAGCATTACCTCTTCGGAGAGGATGGCCGCTTCGGACTCAACCATCAGTACCGCGTTGGCAGTACCGGCAACCACCAGATCCAGATCGCTCTGCGGCAGTTCGGTGGTGGTCGGGTTCAGCACATACTGACCGTTCATGTAACCCACGCGAGCAGCACCGATCGGGCCACCAAACGGGATACCGGAGATGGCCAGTGCAGCAGAGGCACCGATCATGGCAACGATGTCGGGGGATACAGCCGGATTCACGGACATTACGGTCGCAACGACCTGAACCTCATTGAGGAAGCCTTCCGGGAACAGCGGACGAATAGGACGGTCGATCAGACGGGAGATGAGGGTCTCGCCTTCGCTCGGACGGCCTTCACGACGGAAGAAACCACCCGGGATACGACCAGCAGCATAGGTACGCTCCTGGTAGTTGACGGTCAGCGGGAAGAAATCACGGCCATGATCGGCCTCTTTCTTGCCGACTACGGTCACAAATACGCAGGTATCGTCCATGCTGACCATAACGGCCGCAGTGGCTTGACGGGCCATCACACCGGTTTCCAGAGTGACGGTGTGTTGACCGTACTGGAATGACTTTACAATAGGATTCACGTGAATTTCCTTTTTACAATTTGGCTCTTTAAATTCGCGCACAAGTATACTTGATTCGATGCAAAAGGTAAGCGGCGACGCAAATTCTGTGAGGCAGGCAACGGCTTGAAGAGCAATAAAAAAGGGGAACCTGACGGTTCCCCTTTTTCGCGAAATCTGATGGTCGATTAACGACGCAGACCCAGCTTGGCGATCAGAGCAGCATAACGCTCGGAATCTTTACGCTTCAGGTAGTCCAGCAGCTTACGACGCTGGGAAACCATGCGCAGCAGACCGCGACGACCGTGGTGGTCCTTGGAGTGCTCTTTGAAGTGACCTTGCAGATGGTTGATCTGGGCAGTCAGCAGGGCAACTTGCACTTCGGGGGAACCGGTGTCGTTGGCGCAACGAGCGTTGTCAGCAACGATTTGAGCTTTGATCTCAGCATTTAGAGACATGGTAATACTCCAGTAGAGTGTTTAAAGGTTCACAGCCAATCTCTAATTCAGCCGTGAAATGAGGGCGGTATCATAATCGTCCCCGCCCCTTTTCGCAACGATAAAGAGGCGAAACGGGAAAGACGCGCTGATACCGCCTGAGGATCACTCCTCGTCGTGATAACGCACCAGTCGCTTGGGCGCGACGCGGCCATCATCATCAATCTCGCCAACCCCGATGAACTCGCGCTCCGGACCGACAGTCATGCGAACCTGACCGCTTTGCGGCGCACCCGCTACCTGCACGGCCTGGCCCTGATTCACATAGGCAGCCACAACCGCCAGCATGTTCACCTCGGGCAAGCTTGCCACGGCGGTGTCCATCGGCAGCAACAAAGGATCCAGCTGCTCGCGCGGCGGGATGCTCTCGGCCTTGGCCTGCTCGAAGATGCACTCGAGTTGCTCCAGAGTCAGCATCCGCTCGTACGGATAGCTGGCCACCTGGGTACGGCGCAACTGAGTCACGTGGGCACCACAGCCCAGCACTTCACCCAGATCATCCACCAGAGAGCGGATGTAGGTGCCTTTGCTGCAGTGCACTTCAAGGCGCACTTCATCACCTTCAAAGCTCAGCAGTTTGAGCTCGAATACGGTGATGGGACGGGCTTCTCGCTCGATCTCGATGCCTTCGCGGGCATATTCGTAGAGCGGACGGCCGTTGTGCTTGAGCGCGGAGTACATGGAGGGCACCTGCATGATGGGGCCACGGAACTGGTCCAGCGCCTCGATCAGGGTACCGACAGCCACGTTCACCGGACGGGTGGAGACCACCTCACCGTCGGAGTCGCTGGTGTTGGTGCGCTCGCCCAGTTTGGCGGTCACCTCATAGCGTTTGTCCGCTTCCAGCAGATACTGGGAGAACTTGGTGGCCTCGCCGAGGCAGATCGGCAGCATGCCGGTCGCCAGCGGATCCAGTGCGCCGGTGTGACCGGCCTTGGCGGCATTGTAGATGCGCTTGACCTTCTGCAACACATCGTTGGAGGTCAGGCCGGTCGGCTTGTCCAGCAGCAGAATGCCGTGCACATCACGGCCCTTGAAACGACGTCTTCGAGACATCTCAGGCTTTATCCTCAGTTGTGTCATCCGGTGCGGATTCAGCTTCTTCGTCACGGCCGGATTCGGCCATGCGACGCTTGTCTTCGCGCACAGTGTTGGTCACCAGGTTGGAGAGACGCATCCCCTCGACCAGGGTCTGGTCGTAGTAGAAACGCAGCTCGGGCACCACGCGCAGACGCATGGCACTGCCCAGCAGACTACGGATATATCCGGCTGCTTCGGTCAGACCCTGCAAGCCTTCCTTGATGCGCTCGGCATCATTTTCCAGCTGCAAGAAGGTGACGTAAATCTTGGCATAGTTGAGGTCACGGGACACTTCCACATCGGAAACGGTCACCATGCCGATGCGCGGGTCTTTCACCTCGCGCTGCAGGATCAGCGCAATTTCACGCTGGATCTGCTGTCCGACCCGACGGGTCCGGCTGAATTCTCTGGCCATATTCTATCCTGCGATAAAAGGGGGCCGCGGCCCCCTATTTTGTCTAACTCTCGGCTTACAGAGTCCGTTGGATTTCAACAGTCTCGTAAACTTCGATCTGGTCGCCTTCGCGCACGTCGTTGTAGTTCTTGACCGCGATACCACACTCGTAACCGTTGCGAACTTCGTTGACGTCATCCTTGAAGCGGCGCAGGGATTCCAACTCGCCTTCATAGATAACCACGTTGTCACGCAGAACGCGAATACGGTTGGAACGCTTGACCACACCTTCGGTAACCATACAGCCAGCAACGGCGCCGAACTTCGGCGACTTGAAGACGCTACGCACTTCAGCCAGACCGATGATCTCCTGACGATACTCAGGGGCCAGCTTGCCGCTCATGGCCTGCTTCACTTCGTCGATCAGGTCATAGATGACGGAGTAGTAACGCAGATCCAGGCTCTCGGATTCGATGACCTTGCGCGCAGACGCGTCGGCACGAACGTTGAAACCAACCAGAATGGCGCTGGAAGCAGCAGCCAGGGTCGCGTCGGTTTCGGTGATGCCACCTACGCCGGAACCCACGATCTTCACCTTCACTTCGTCGGTGGAGAGTTTGACCAGCGCATCGCAGATCGCTTCCACAGAACCTTGTACGTCGGCCTTGATCACCACGTTTACTTCGGACACTTCGCCCTCGGTCATGTTGGCGAACATGTTTTCCAGCTTGGCCTTCTGCTGGCGAGCCAGCTTGACTTCGCGGAACTTGCCCTGACGATAGAGCGCCACTTCACGGGCTTTCTTCTCGTCACGGACAACAGTGGCTTCGTCACCGGCAGAGGGAACGCCGGAGAGACCCAGGATTTCCACCGGCAGGGACGGACCCGCTTCCTTGATCTCGCGACCCAGTTCGTCACGCATGGCGCGAACACGGCCGTACTCGAGACCACACAGAACGATGTCGCCCTGACGCAGAGTACCTTCTTGTACCAGTACGGTAGCAACCGGACCACGACCTTTATCCAGGAAGGATTCGATCACGACGCCGTTGGCCATGCCATCAACCACCGCTTTCAGCTCCAGTACTTCGGCCTGGATCAGGATGGCTTCCAGCAGGTCGTCGATGCCTTCGCCAGACTTGGCGGACACGTGCACGAACTGGCAGTCTCCACCCCAATCTTCGGACATGACGTTGTAACGGGCCAGTTCGGTCTTGACGCGATCCGGATCCGCTTCCGGCTTGTCGATCTTGTTGACCGCAACAACCAGCGGCACACCGGCAGCCTTGGCGTGCTGGATAGCTTCGATGGTTTGCGGCATCACGCCGTCGTCAGCTGCAACAACCAGAACAACGATATCGGTCGCCTTGGCACCACGAGCACGCATGGAGGTAAACGCCGCGTGACCCGGGGTATCCAGGAAGGTGATCATGCCACTGTCGGTCTGGACGTGGTAAGCACCGATATGCTGGGTAATACCACCGGCTTCGCCAGCAGCAACCTTGGCTTTACGAATGTAGTCGAGCAGCGAGGTCTTACCGTGGTCAACGTGACCCATGATGGTAACGACCGGTGCGCGCGGCTTGGCTTCGGAGGTCTCGTCACGATCGGACAGTACCGCCTCTTCCAGCTCGTTCTCACGACGCAGCACAACCTTGTGACCCATCTCCTCGGCGACCAGCTGAGCGGTCTCCTGGTCGATCACCTGGTTGATGGTGGCCATGGCCCCCATCTTCATCATCACCTTGATGACTTCAACGCCCTTGACGGCCATCTTGTTGGCCAGCTCGGCCACAGTGATGGTCTCGCCGATGACGACGTCGCGGTTCACCACGGCAGCCGGCTTGTTGAAGCCGTGCTTCATGGCGTTCGGCATGGCGACCTTGCCGCGCTTGCCTTTGCGGGCACGCGGGTTGCGAGAGTCGCGATCATCTTCACGACGACCGGCTTTCTTCGGTGCCTTGGCAGCTGCGGCAGTGCGGCGGCTGGTCTCTTCTTTCCGATCCAACTCGTCTTCTGCGGCTTGCGCATGCTTGTTGGTGGTCAGATGGTAGTCGCTGCTCTCTTTGGCGCGAGCGGCCTCTTCTTCAGCCCAGCGGGCTGCGTTCTGTTCCGCCATGAGACGAGCCTCTTCGGCTTTCTTCGCGGCGAGTTCTTCAGCTTTTTTCAAAGCTGTTTGTTCCTGTTGGCGCTTCAGTTCTTCTGCTTCGCGCTTGGCCATCTTTTCTGCCTCTTGCTGAGCTGTGCTACTGGCTGCTTTGGCGGGCTGTGAAGCCTGTCGAGCCTTTGATTGTGCCTCGATCCGCGCCTTTTCCTCAGCTTCACGACGAGCTTGCTCAGCCTCACGGCGAGCCTTCTCTTCAGCTTCGAGGCGAGCCTTCTCTTCGGCCTCGCGACGAGCTTTTTCTTCTGCTTCCAAACGCGCTGTTTCCTCGGCTTCCGCCTGACGCTGTTCATCTTCCAGCGCCGAGCGTCTTACATAGGTGCGAGACTTGCGCACTTCTACCTGCACTTCCTTGTTCTTGCCGCCAGTCCCCTGAACACTGATGGTGCTCTTGGTCTTGCGCTGCAAGGTCATGCGGGCAGGAGCGGCGACCTCGTCACCTCCATGCTGTTTCTTCAGGTGTGCCAGCAGAGCCTGTTTCTCAGACTCGCTGACCATGTCGTCGGCCTTGCTCTTGCTGATACCGGCATCGACAAACTGCTGGAGAAGACGATCAACCGGTGTGTCGATGTCAGTGGCAAGTTGTTTGACTGATACTTCTGCCATTCATTTTCCTCCGTTTGATCTTACTCGGACTGCTCTTCTCCGAACCAACAGATATTGCGAGCAGCCATAATGAGCTCACCTGCCTTCTCGGCAGTCAGCCCTTCAATATCAGCAAGGTCATCGATACCTTGCTCAGCCAAATCTTCCAGGGTACCCACGCCACGGCCCGCCAGAGCGTAAGCCAGTTCGCGGCTCAGACCGTTCAGATTGAGCAGCTCTTCGGACGGCTCAACACCATCGAAAGACTCTTCTTTGGCCAGTGCCTTGGTAGTCAGGGCATCTTTGGCGCGCTTGCGCAGCTCTTCGACCATGTCTTCATCCAGACCGTCGATAGCCAGCAGCTCGTTGACCGGTACAAAGGCGATCTCTTCCAGGGTAGAGAAGCCCTCTTCCATCAGCAGACCGGCGAAATCGTCATCGATATCCAGGGTGCTGGTGAACAGGTTCATGATGCGGTCGTTTTCGGCCTGGTGCTTGGCACGCATGTCCTCAACGGTCATCACGTTCAGCTCCCAACCGGTCAGCTGGGAGGCCAGACGCACGTTCTGACCATTGCGACCGATGGCCTGAGCCAGGTTGGCAGCTTCCACGGCGATATCCATGGTGTGGTTGTCTTCATCAACGATGATGGAGGCCACATCGGCAGGCGCCATGGCATTGATCACGTACTGGGCCGGGTTGTCATCGTACAGCACGATGTCGGCGCGCTCACCGCTCAGCTCTGCGGAGACAGCTTGCACACGGGCACCACGCATACCGATACAGGCACCGATCGGGTCGATACGACGATCGTTGGTCTTCACCGCGATCTTGGCGCGGGAACCTGGATCACGGGCAGCGCCCATGATTTCGATCATCTCTTCACCGATCTCCGGTACTTCGATACGGAACAGCTCTTTGAGGAAGTCCGGGCTGGAACGGCTGACAAACAGTTGGGAACCGCGGGCTTCCGGACGTACTGCATAGAGCAGGCCACGGACACGGTCGCCCGGGCGGAAGGTTTCACGCGGCAGCATGTCATCACGGAAGATCACGGCCTCGGCATTGCTGCCCAGATCCAGGATGATGTTGTCGCGGTTGCTCTTCTTGACCACACCACTGATGATGGAGCCTTCTTTATCTTTAAACTGATCAACTACTTGTGAACGCTCGGCTTCGCGCACTTTCTGCACGATAACCTGCTTGGCGGTCTGGGTAGTGATACGGTCGAAGGTCACAGAGTCGATCTGGTCTTCAACATACTCACCGATCTGGATATCCGGCTGATCGATCTGCGCCGCTTCCAGGGTGATTTCAGCATAGGGGTTCTCCATTGCGGCTTGATCCGCAATGACTACCCAGCGGCGATAAGTGTCGTAGTCACCGGTCTTGCGATCGATTTCGACCCGAACTTCAATCTCGCCTTCATATTTCTTCTTGGTCGCAGTCGCCAGCGCGGTTTCCAGAGCCTGGAAGATCTTCTCGCGGGGTACCGCTTTCTCGTTGGATACTGCGTCAACGACCAGCAAAATCTCTTTATTCATATCCGATAGCCTCGTTAACCAAAGTTCGGCACTATGTTCGCTTTTTGGATATTGGTGAAAGCCAACACGTCGTCCTTACCATCTACTGTCAGGGTGATCATGTCGCCTTGCACAGCTTTGATTACGCCTTTGAACTTGCGGCGGTTGTTTGTTGCCATCCGAAGCGTTACCGCCGCCTCTTGGCCAACGTATTTTTCGAAATGGGCAACCTTGAACAGGGGACGATCCAGGCCTGGGGAGGACACCTCGAGGTAGTACTCCTCGGTGATGGGATCTTCGACGTCCATGATGGCGCCAACCTGATGGCTGACCTCAGCACAGTTCTCGACAGTCACACCCTGCTCGCCGTCGATATAGACACGCAAGGTGGAGTGTTTACCCGCACGGATAAACTCAATACCCCAAAGTTCAAAACCCAAGGCAACGACCGGAGCCTCGAGCAGATCGGTCAAACGTTGTTCCAACGTAGCCAAAGTCACCCTCCGAAAAACAAAAAAAGGGCATAAAGCCCAGATAGATATCGATTCAGAGTAAATTGCACATAACAAAAAGCCCCGATGTCAAATCGGGGCTTGGCGCTTTACCCTGATTGTCGCCTCGCAGCGACCGCCTTCCTGAGCGTAGGAAATGCGTGAAATTTGGTTGCGGGGGCCGGATTTGAACCGACGACCTTCGGGTTATGAGCCCGACGAGCTACCATGCTGCTCCACCCCGCGTCCGAAATCGTGCGAGATTATAGCCACTTCACTCTCTCGATACAAGACTGACTGGCTATAATACACTCGGCTTCCCGAGCTCACTGCTTAATTGGTGCCGTGGGCGGGACTCGAACCCGCACACCCTAGAGCACTACCCCCTCAAGATAGCGTGTCTACCAATTCCACCACCACGGCAAAACTCTTACTCGGGAACGTCAGTATCTTTCTTCACTGGCGCTTTGGTCTGCTCAACCTGTTGGGTTTGTTGCAGATTTTCCCATTCACTACCCTGCTTGACCTTGTTGCTGGACATAGATCCGAGCACCAAGCTGATAACGAAAAACAGAGTAGCCAAAATTGCTGTTGTTCGGGTCAGGAAACTGCCTGAACCACCGGAGCCGAATACTGTGTTCGATGCCCCTGCGCCGAAGGAGGCGCCCATATCAGCCCCTTTACCTTGCTGAATCATCACCAGACCAATCAGAGCCAGTGAAACCAGCAGATAAACGACTAAAAGAATCTCGTACATTTAACTTGCACCCTTTGCCGCTTCAACAATTCCTAAAAACGCATCGCTATCGAGGCTTGCTCCGCCAATCAGTCCGCCATCAATGTCGGGCTGTGCAAACAAATCTCTCGCGTTGCTCGGCGTTACGCTCCCACCATAGATGATTCTAACTTTCTCACCTATTACCGGAGTATCCTCCGCCAAGCGACCACGTATAAAGGAATGAACCTCTTGTGCCTGCTCGGGTGTGGCGCATTTACCTGTACCTACAGCCCAAATCGGCTCGTAGGCGATGATAGCATTATCGAAAGCCATCGCGCCATTTTTCTCTATGACGATATCCAGCTCTTCAGCGATTACCTCGAAGGCTCTTCTCGCCTGCCTAGCCGCACCTGATTCACCTAAACAGAGGATGGGAATCAAGCCTGCCGCTCTGGCTGCCGCAAACTTCTCTGCGACGATAAAACTGGTCTCACCAAAGAGACGCCTGCGCTCGGAGTGCCCTACCAATACGTAACGACACCCTGCCTCGACCAGCATCTTACACGAGATTTCTCCAGTGTAAGCGCCAGTAGCATGCTGACTCACATTCTGAGCCCCTAACTTTATTACTTTCTGCTCATTGAGCAGTGAAGCGCTAAAGTCGAGATGCACATGGGAAGGACAGAGAACCACATCTACTTTTCCGTCAACGCCGTTTAGACACTGACTCGTAAACTGCTCTAACTGCGACCTACTACCGTGCAACTTCCAGTTTGCTGCTACAAACGGCTTGCGATGTCCCATCGGCAACTCCCTTGCGAAAGCGGGGCTGATAATATCCAGAGGATGCTCAGCTGACAAGTGCTATTTTTAAATTTTTGAATCGTTTGAACAAGATACAACCAGGGCGGCTAAAAAGCCGCCCTGGTTGTTCATTAAAACGCCGATTCGACCTGCTTGGCTATGCGCTGAGCCATGTCACGCACCTGCTGTTCATGCTCCCCTTCGACCATGACCCGGATCAGCGGTTCGGTACCTGATTTACGCAACAGTACGCGACCACGACCAGCCAGCTCCTGTTCCACCTTGGCAACCTCAGCCATGACCGCATCAGCGGCCAGCGGATCCTTGCCTTCGGCAAAACGAACATTCACCAGCACCTGCGGGAACTTGCTCATGCCGGAGCGCAGCTTGGCCAGCGGCATCTCGGCGCTGCGCATGGCGGTAAGCACCTGCAAGGCGGCTACGATGCCATCACCCGTAGTGGTCTGATCCAGGCAGATTATGTGGCCGGAGTTCTCGCCACCGATACGCCAGCCCTTCTCTTCCATCATCTCCAGCACATAGCGGTCACCCACCTTGGCACGGGCAAACGGAATGCCCAGGGTTTGCAGCGCCAGCTCCAGACCCATGTTGGCCATCAGGGTGCCGACGACACCGCCTTTGAGGCGACCATTGCGCAGAGCATCGCGCGCGATGATATAGAGCACTTCATCACCGTCGATGAGATAGCCGGTATGGTCGACCATGATCAGACGATCACCATCGCCATCAAAGGCAACCCCCAGATCGGCCTTGCACTCCAGTACCTTGGCCACCAGAGCGTCAGGAGCAGTCGAACCGACACCATCGTTGATGTTGAGACCATCCGGGGCACAGCCCATGGTGATCACTTCGGCACCCAGTTCGCGGAAAACCGACGGCGCAATGTGGTAAGTGGCGCCGTGGCCACAGTCGACCACCATTTTCACCCCATCCAGATTCATGTGGGAGGGGAAGGTGCTCTTGCAAAATTCGATATAGCGACCGGCAGCATCATCAATGCGCACCGCTTTGCCAAGTTCGGCCGACTCGACACACTGGAGCTCGTGATCCAGCTCGGCTTCGATAGCCAGCTCGACATCATCAGGCAGTTTGGTGCCATCGGCGGAGAAGAACTTGATGCCGTTGTCATAGAAGGGGTTGTGGGAAGCGCTGATGACGATGCCAGCTTCGGCACGGAAAGTGCGAGTCAGGTAGGCAACCGCAGGCGTAGGCATGGGTCCCATCAGAATGGCCTTGAGGCCTGCCGCAGAGAGCCCCGCTTCCAGCGCGGATTCCAGCATGTAACCGGAGATGCGGGTATCTTTGCCAATCAGCACCTTTTTGGTGCCCTTCTTGGAGAGCACCTTGCCGGCAGCCCAACCCAATTTCATTACAAAATCAGGGGTGATCGGGTATTCGCCAACCTTGCCGCGTACACCATCGGTACCGAAATACTTTCTTGCCATTGTCTGTTCTCTTTATTATCTGGAAATAAAATCTTGTCCCGTCATTGCCAGCCAACCGACGCGCAATGCGTCCATGGTCTCCCGTACATCGTGTACCCTGATGATGCGGGCCCCATGCTGCATGCCGATAAGGGCGCATGCCAGACTGCCCGCCAGACGCTCATCCACCGGACGGCCCAGCAGGTTGCCTATCATAGACTTTCGCGACATCCCCACCAATAGCGGCAAGCCATAATCAAGCAGTTCCTTTTGAGCCGCCAACAGCTGATAGTTGTGTGCAAGGGTTTTGCCAAAGCCATATCCCGGATCCAGCAACAGCTCTTCACGACGGATCCCGACCGCCAGACAAGCCGCAATGCGCTCATCAAAAAAGGCGCGAACCTCCCCGATCAGATCGTCATAGTGGGGCTCGACCTGCATGGTTCTCGGCTGCCCCTGCATATGCATCAGACAGACCGGAACCCGCGCTTCGGCCGCGGCTTGCAGTGCTCCAGGTTCTTGCAGTGCCCGCACATCGTTGATCAGATGGGCACCCACCTTGCAACCCTCCCGCATCACAACCGCTTTGGAGGTATCGAGGGAGATCATCACATCCAGCTCACGGGCCATCTGCTCCACGACAGGAATGACCCTGTCCAGCTCCTCCTGCTCGCTCACATCGGGCGCACCAGGGCGGGTTGACTCGCCACCGATGTCGATGAGGGTCGCACCGTCAGAGACCATCTGGCGCGCATGGGCCATTGCCCGTTCAAACTGGTTGAAATTACCGCCATCGGAGAATGAGTCGGGCGTCACATTGAGGATCCCCATCACATGGGGACGATCGAGGGAGAGGCTGAGCCCCTTGCTGGTTAACTGCATTTTCACATCCATCTGATAAAGAAAAACCCCGGGCAAGCCCGGGGTTTGGATAGTCACGATTATTTGGCCGGAGCATCGTTGGCTTTGTCGATAGTGACATCCGCCACCGGTGCAGCCTCATCGGCAGGCTTGGCCTCGGCAGCCACGGTGGAACCACCTTGCGGGGTATCACCGTGCTCGTCATGCCAGTTGCTCGGAGCACGTACCTCGCGACGCGCCATCAGATCATCGATCTGTTTGGCATCGATGGTCTCGTACTTCATCAGCGCATCTTTCATGCTGTGCAACACGTCCATGTTATCCAGCAGGATCTGCTTGGAACGGGCGTAGTTGCGGTCGATGACCTGCTTGACCTCGGCATCGATAACGCGAGCGGTATCGTCGGACATGTGCTTGGCCTTGGCCATGCTGCGACCGAGGAACACCTCGCCATCTTCTTCAGCGTAGAGCATCGGGCCGAGACGCTCGGACATACCCCACTGGGTCACCATCTTGCGTGCAATGTCGGTCGCCCGCTCGATATCGTTGGACGCACCGGTCGATACCTTCTCGGCACCATAGATCAGCTCTTCTGCCAGACGACCGCCATACAGACTGGAGATCATCGACTCCAGATGCTGCTTGGAGTGGCTCCAGCGATCCTGCTCCGGCAGATACATGGTCACACCCAGCGCACGACCGCGCGGAATGATGGAGACCTTGTAAACCGGGTCATGATCCGGCACCAGACGACCAATGATGGCGTGGCCAGCTTCGTGATACGCAGTCATCTCTTTCTCGGACTCTTTCATCACCATGGAGCGGCGTTCCGCACCCATCATGATCTTGTCCTTGGCCTTCTCGAACTCAGCCATGGAGACCACTCGGCGGCTCTCACGGGCAGAGAAGAGGGCTGCTTCGTTGACCAAGTTGGCCAAATCCGCACCGGAGAAACCGGGGGTACCACGGGCAATCAGTGCCGGATTGACATCATCCGCCAACGGAACTTTGCGCATGTGCACTTTCAGGATCTGTTCGCGACCACGGACATCCGGCAGACCGACCACAACCTGACGGTCGAAACGGCCCGGACGCAGCAGTGCCGGATCCAGCACGTCAGGACGGTTGGTGGCAGCAATGACGATGATGCCTTCATTGCCTTCAAAGCCATCCATCTCGACCAGCATCTGGTTAAGAGTCTGCTCACGTTCATCATGACCACCACCCAGACCGGCACCACGCTGGCGACCGACCGCATCAATTTCATCGATGAAGATGATGCAGGGGGAAGATTTCTTGGCCTGTTCGAACATGTCACGCACCCGGGAGGCACCGACACCGACGAACATCTCCACGAAATCGGAACCTGAGATGGTGAAGAACGGCACCTTGGCCTCGCCCGCAATTGCCTTTGCCAGCAGGGTCTTACCGGTACCAGGAGGACCAACCAGCAGCACACCGGTCGGGATCTTGCCACCCAGTTTCTGGAATTTGCTCGGGTCGCGTAGATAGTCGACCAGCTCCTTCACCTCTTCCTTGGCTTCATCGCAACCTGCAACATCAGCAAAGGTGGTCTTGATCTGATCTTCGCTCATCAGGCGAGCCTTGCTCTTGCCAAACGACATGGCACCTTTGCCACCGCCGCCCTGCATCTGACGCATGAAGAAGACCCAGACACCGATCAGCAGCAGCATCGGGAACCAGGAGATGAAGATAGAGGTCAACAGAGACGGCTCTTCCGGCTTCTCACCCATCACTTTGACATTGTGATTGAGCATGTCGTTGAGCAGCTGGGGATCCGGCGCCGGGATGATGGTGGTGAATCGTTCACCAGTACGCTTGACGCCATTAATGACCTTACCGTCCATCCGCACTTCACGGATCTGCTCTTGGGTCACCTCTTTAACGAAGCTGGAATAGTCCAGCTGGCGACTGGTGGTATCGCTGGGGCTGAAGCTATTGAACACCGACATCAAAACGACGGCGATGACCAGCCACAGGATTAAGTTTTTCGCCATGTCACTCAAATCAGTAACCTCGCAGACTGACAGTTAACGATGAAGGTTAGGGTACTACAGTTTAAAACCGGTAGCCACAATGTAGACTTCCCGTGATCTGGCGCGGGATGAGTCTGGTTTACGAATTTTGACAGCGGAGAAAAGTTTACGAATTTCATTGAGATAGGCATCAAAGCCCTCTCCCTGAAACACCTTCACTACGAAACTGCCGTCACTACGCAATACCTGATTGCACATGTCCAGCGCCAGCTCGACCAGATACATGGCGCGAGCCTGATCCACCTGCTGGGTACCGCTCATGTTGGGCGCCATATCAGACATCACGACATCGACCTTGTCGGGCCCCACTCGCTCCAGCAAGGCGCCGAGTACAGTTTCCTCCCGAAAGTCCCCTTGCAGGAAATCGACACCAGCAATCGGATCCATCGGCAAAATGTCACATGCGATGACGCGACCCGAATCACCAACCTGTTCAACCGCAAACTGGGACCAACCACCGGGGGCTGCACCCAAATCCACTACGGTCATGCCATGTTTCAGCAAGCGATCCTTGCCCTGGATCTCGTCAATCTTGAAAACAGCACGAGAACGCAGGCCCATCTTCTGGGCTTTTTTGACGTATTGATCGTCGAAATGTTCTTTTAACCAGCGAGTTGAACTGGGGGAACGTTTTTTCTGGGTCATGATAATCGACTTTAAAAAACCACAAGGGTTATTAGTATTAAGGGCTAAGTGGGGGTAGAATACGCCCCTTTCAACCCTGACTTATGAAGAAATTGCGATGATTCTCAACAATAAACAGAAACAGTACCTCAAGGGCCTTGCCCATAGCCTCAAGCCTGTCGTCCTGCTGGGTCAGCATGGTCTGACCGAAGGTGTACTGGCCGAGATCGATCTGGCACTGAACCATCACGAGCTGATCAAGGTTAAGGTTGCCTCTGAAGATCGCGAAATGAAACAACTGGTTATGGATGCTATCGTCCGTGAAACCGGTTCAATCAAGGTGCAAAGCATGGGTCATGTGCTGACCATTTATCGTCAAGCCAACGAACCCAAAATCCAGCTGCCCCGCAAGTAAAAGGAAAGAGCATCGCTCTTTCCTTATTCCACTTCTTCCCGAGTCGCTTGCCAAAGTAGTCGCAAAGCCCTTAACCTGCGATGAATACTTCCGGACACGCATTATGGCTCACCATCCTATTCTGACCGACGATGAGCTGGCCATGCTGCGGGACTTGGGGAGCAATCAGGACACCCATGTTCTGAGTGGTCACCTCGATGCCCCCATGCTTGGCTTGCTGCAAAAAGCCGAATACCTTGTACTCGAAGCCCGCTTCGCAGGCCATCAGCTGCGTTTTCCCCTGAGCTTTACCCAAGGGGAAGATGGCTTCGTCGAGCCCCGCTTATCTGCACCGGTCATCAGGGAGCTAGGGTTTGCGCAACCGCGTGCCTGGCGTCTCACCCAAAAAGCCAAGCTATGCAGCGACCTGGGCCTGTTTCAGGTGCTAAGCCTCTCCCTCAACGGCCTCATCGTGGAAAATTTGCCAACCGACATGGTGGCCGACACCCCCATCAACGGCGAGCTCTGCATCGAGCAAGAGGCCCCTCTTCCACTGCAGGGACGACTGGTAAGGCGCATCAAAGCCAATGCCGACCATGCCACCTGGGCGCTGAGCTTTCAAATGAGCGAGAGCAACATCGAACGGCTGCGCCACTGGTTGTTTCAGCGTCATCAGGACGCCTTTACCGAGGCGTATCTGTCCTGATTTTTATCAATAATCATATAGATAAAGACAAACAGGGGAGCGCCAGCCCCCCTGTTTCATCTTCTGTAGCATTCGCTTAGATATAAGCGACTTCCAGCACTTCGTATTCCACATCACCGCCCGGCGTCTTGACGATTGCGACATCGTCCACTTCCTTGCCAATCAGGGCGCGGGCAATGGGGGAGTTGACAGAGATGAGGTTCTGTTTGATATCAGCCTCATCATCACCCACGATGCGGTAAACCACCTCTTCCTCTGTCTCGCTCTTGAGCAGAGTCACAGTCGCGCCAAAAATAACGCGGCCGTTGTTGGTCATCTTGGTGACATCGATCACCTGCGCATTGGAGAGCTTGGCTTCAATCTCCTGAATGCGGCCTTCACAGAACCCCTGCTGCTCGCGAGCGGCATGGTATTCGGCGTTTTCCTTCAGATCACCGTGCTCACGGGCATCGGCAATCGCTTCGATAATCTGGGGACGAAGCTCGGTCTTGAGATAATCGAGCTCTTCGCGCAGCTTCTCAGCGCCGCGAACAGTCATCGGAGTATGATTCATAGTCGAAACCTGGGTTGCTTGAAAATAGAAACTGCGGCCATCAGCAAGGAGGCCGCAGCAATCGGTTCGGATGAGGCATCTTAATATGAAGCCAACACAAAATCCACGTCAGCCCCCTGATGCAGATCCCACTTGCGTCATCGACATTCCCCTCGCTTACTTCCCTTCCGGTACGGAAATGGGGGCCGAAACGGTCGGTTTGCCCTGCATGATGGCGATCTCCACCCGCCGGTTCATCCGACGATTTTCCGGGGTCGTATTGGGCACCAATGGTTGGGAGTCCGCCATCCCCTGCACCACCAGTCGCCCCTGATCAAAACCGGGGACCTTCAGCATCTGGTGCGCAACCGCCACTGCCCGTTGCGACGATAGCTCCCAGTTGGACTGGAACAGCTCATCTTCGGTCGCCACGTTGTCGGTGTGACCGGAGATGGTAATTTCACCCGGCACATCCTTGAGCAGGGTCGCTACCTTGCGAATGACCGGCCAGAACTGGGGCTGCAGAAATGCCGAACCGGCCGGGAACGACGCTTTTTCCCTGATCCGGATGATGATCTGCTGGCCCAGCGCCTCAATTTCGATGGCACCGTCCTGGATCTGATCTTTCATCTGCTCGGCGAGGGCTTTGGCCAGGGTATTGGACTGTTCTTGCGCCTTCTTCGCATCCTGCGCGGTATCGCCCCCCGTCTGCTTGCCATCACTCTTGTCCTGACCACCTGCCTGATCCGCCTCACCGGGCAGAAACTCCAGCTCAGTCTGGGTCATATCGATGGTCTGCTGCATCACAGTATCAATCGGCGTGGGCTCAGGGCGACCCGGCCTGAACTCCTGAGCAATCACCGAGGTTCCCTTGGGAATATCTTTCACCTCAAGGATGTTCTGCACTCCGAAAGCATTCTTCATAGAGCCCGCGATCTGCTTGAACTTGAGTACATCCATCTCGGCAAAGGAGAGCAGCAGCACGAAGAAGCACATCAGCAGCGACATCAAGTCGGCAAAGGTGCCCATATAGGCAGGAAGACCGGGGGGGGGACATTTGCAATCAGACATGGTGCTTACTCCGCGCCGGTATTGCGTTTGGACTGGCTCAGATAGTTCTGCAGCATGGACTGGATCACCCGCGGGTTCTGACCATCCTGAATCCCCATTATGGCATCAAGGATCAGGGTACGACTGAGCTTCTCCTCCCCGCTGCGCAGCTCCAGCTTGTCAGCAATAGGAATAGCGATCATGTTGGCCTCAATCGCTCCGTACAGGGTGGTAAGCAAGGCCACCGCCATTGCCGGACCGATCGACTTGGGGTCACTCATATTTGACAACATAGCCACCAGGCCCACCAACGTACCTATCATCCCCATGGCAGGGCCCAGATCCCCAAGGGTACGGAAGACCTTGATGGCAATGACATGGCGCTCGGCTGTCAGGTCGATATCCTTTTCCATCACGGCACGCACCACTTCGGCATCGTGACCATCCACCAGCATGTCGATCCCTTTTTTCATAAATGCATTGGGGATCTCTGCAGCCTCCAGCGCCAGAAACCCCCCTTTGCGAGCCGCATCAGCCAGTTCCACGGCTTTGGCAATCAGGTCGTCGAGCTTGTCGCCCTTGTACATAAAGGCTTTGCCCGCCACCTTGAAAGCCAGAAAAAACTGCCCGATATTGAACTTCATCATGGCGATGAAGATTGAGCCAAGAATAGTGATATAGACCGATGGCATATCGATAAACATGCTCAACGAGCCACCAAGGATCATGCCGTAAATCACGACACCGAATCCTAAAACGATACCTAACAAGCTCCCTAGATCCACGTCCCTACTCCTGTCACCGGTTCTTATGCCTAATTATAGTTTGTTGAATTTTCTGCTATTGCGACCCTAGCGGCAAGCATGCATCCACTGAGAATGATGGCTCATTATCGGCCAGTTTAGCGAGAGTTTGAGGGGGCAATGCTTTTCTGCCTCCCCCCTGTGGACGGTCGATGTTAATATAAGCCGTTTTTTCAATCCCCGAGGATGGACATGGCCAGTAAAAAAATCGACCGTCTGAGTTTTGATGCCACTCTGGAAGAGCTGGAAACCATCGTTCATCAGCTGGAACAAGGTTCCCTACCCCTGGAAGAGGCACTCAAGCAGTTCGAGCAGGGCGTTCATCTGGTTCGGGCCGGTCAGCAGAAGCTGGAACTGGCCGAACAGAAGATCCAGATCCTGCTCAGCCAAGCCGATGGCAGTGACCAGCTCGCCCCCTTCCAGCCAGAACAAGGAGAGGAGTGAGTGGCGCTGGACCATTTTTCCCGTCTGCATCGTCAGCGTATTGACGACTGTCTGTCAGCACAACTTGAATCCTTGCCCGCCATGGCGCCGCGCCTGCGCGATGCCATGAGTTATGGCCTGCTGCTGGGCGGCAAGCGGGTTCGCCCGTTTCTGGTCTACGCGGTCGGCGAGATGCTGGGCGTCAAAAGCGAACTGCTGGATGGCCCCGCGGCTGCCGTGGAGTGCATCCACGCCTACTCCCTGCTGCACGATGACCTGCCCGCCATGGATAACGACGACCTGCGTCGTGGTCAGCCAACCGTTCACAAGGCGTTTGACGAAGGAACCGCCATTCTGGCCGGTGATGCGCTGCAGACCCTGGCGTTCTCCATTCTGGCCGATCACCCCATGCCCGATACCTTGATGGCCAACCGGGTGCGGATGCTGAGTATCCTCGCCCGTGCCTCCGGCTATCTGGGTATGTGTGGCGGTCAAGCGCTGGATCTGCAGGCCGAAGGGCGCCAGATCACTCTTGCCGAACTGGAGCAGGTACACCGCCACAAGACCGGTGCGCTGATTGAATGTGCCGTGGCGCTCGGCGCCCTGTGCAAAGCCGATATCGATGACGCCACGCTGGCTGCACTGCAAACCTACGCCGCCGCGATTGGCCTCGCCTTTCAGGTGCAGGATGACATCCTCGACATCACAGGTGATACCGCTACCTTGGGCAAGCCACAAGGTTCTGACCTGGCGCTGGAGAAAAGTACCTATCCGGCCCTGCTCGGACTCGAAAATGCCCGTGAGCTGGCTCGCGAACTGCATGGGAAAGCCTTAACAGCCCTGCAATCCTTGCCCTACAATACCGACATTCTGGAAGCGTTTGCCGATTACATCATCGAGCGAACCCACTAAACGCTGGATAACAGTAACAATATGAGCGTTGATATTAACAATTTCCCCAACCTGGCCCTCGCGGACACTCCGGTCGAGCTGCGTTCCTTGCCCAAAGATCGGCTGCCGGTGCTGTGCAACGAGCTGCGCGAATATCTGCTGCGCTCAGTCAGCCGCTCCAGCGGACACTTTGCCTCCGGTCTCGGCACGGTCGAACTGACCGTCGCCCTGCACTACGTCTACAACACCCCGTTCGATCGGCTGATCTGGGATGTGGGCCATCAGGCCTATCCCCACAAGATCCTGACTGGGCGCCGTGACCAGATCCACACCATCCGGCAGAAGGATGGTCTGCACCCCTTCCCCTGGCGCGGCGAGAGCGAGTACGACGTGCTCTCCGTCGGCCACTCCAGCACTTCCATCGGTGCGGCGCTCGGTATGGCGGTCGCCGCCGAGAGTGAAGGGCTGGGTCGCAAGGTCGTTGCAGTGATCGGTGATGGTGCCATTACCGCAGGGATGGCCTTTGAAGCGCTCAACCACGCCGGCGATGTCCACAAGGACATGCTGGTGATCCTCAACGACAACGAGATGTCCATCTCAGAGAATGTCGGCGCGCTCAACAACCATCTGGCCCGGGTCATGTCAGGCAAGCTCTACACCACCATCCGCGAAGGCGGCAAGAAGGTGCTGGCGGGTTTGCCACCGGTCAAGGAGCTGGCCAAGCGGGCCGAAGAGCACCTCAAGGGGATGGTGGTGCCCGGCACCCTGTTCGAGGAGTTCGGCTTCAACTATATCGGCCCCATCGACGGTCACGATATCGAGGCGCTGGTCGAGACCCTGCGCAACATGCGCAACCTCAAGGGCCCGCAGTTGCTGCACGTCAAAACCAAGAAGGGCAAGGGTTACGAGCCGGCGGAGAAAGACCCCATCGGTTATCACGCCGTGCCCAAGTTCAATCCTGACGATTGCTCCCTGCCCAAGGCGAGCAGTGCCAAACCCACCTTCTCCGCCATCTTTGGCCAGTGGCTGTGCGACATGGCGGCCAAAGACGAGAAGCTGGTCGGCATCACCCCCGCCATGCGCGAAGGCTCGGGGCTGGTAAAATTTAGCCAGCAATATCCGGATCGCTACTTCGATGTGGCCATTGCCGAGCAGCATGCGGTCACTTTCGCCGCGGGTCTTGCCATCGCCGACAAGAAGCCTGTGGTGGCCATCTATTCGAGCTTCCTGCAGCGCGCCTACGATCAGGTGATCCACGACGTAGCGCTGCAAGATCTGCCGGTGCTATTCGCCATCGACCGGGCCGGTCTGGTGGGCGCCGATGGCCCGACCCATCAGGGGGCGTTCGACATCAGCTTCCTGCGCACCGTGCCCAACATGGTAGTGATGACGCCATCTGATGAGAATGAGTGCCGCCAGATGCTCTATACCGGCTATCTCCATCAGGGCCCTGCCGCAGTGCGCTATCCGCGCGGCAGCAGCCTGAGCGACGCCCTCATCTCGTCAGAAATGCAGGCACTGGAGCTCGGCAAGGGTCGTATCCTGCGAGAGGGCAAGGGCACTGCCATTCTGGCGTTTGGCACCTTGCTGCACCACGCGAAAGCGGCCGCCGAAGCACTGGATGCCACCCTGGTGGACATGCGCTTTGTCAAACCGATGGATGAGGCACTGGTGCTGTCGCTGGCGGCCAGCCACGATCACTTCGTCACTCTGGAAGACAACGCCATCATGGGCGGCGCCGGTTCGGCGGTGAACGAACTGCTGATGCGCAGCAAGCAGTGCAAGCCGGTGCTCAACCTTGGCTTACCGGATCGCTTCGTCGAACAGGGTACCCAGCAGGAGATCTATGCCCTGCTCGGTCTGGACGATGCAGGCATCCAGCGCAGCATCGAAAGCTGGCTGCAAGCCTGACGAGACACGATGTGATGCAATAGACTGGAAAATTCAGTAACGGTTCGAAAAAATCCCCAGGTAATGCCTGGGGATTTTTTTAAGAAGACAGCAGAGTGTGACTACTGTTGTGACGATACCGAATCGACAGCGCTTAGTTACACCCTTCGGTAGAGGCTGAGTTCAGATAGCTCACCTCATTGCCTGGCTGATAATCCGCAACGTTGATGGTCTTCTTGATCTCGATGTACTCCTTCAGCACGGCAGCATCCACCAACCCGGCGTTGATGGTATCGATCTTCGGATAGCCGTCACCACCGGAGGCGCTGAAGCTCGGGATCGCGAAGCTGTAAGTTGCTGCCGGATCAAACGCCTTGCCACCGATACTGGTGATATTGACGCTCTTGGCCTGGCAATCCACCGCCATGTTGATACCGCCAAACTGGGCATAACCACCGGTATTGCGGGTCTTGCTTGCCACCTGGCCCAGATAGGTCGCCAGCTCGCTTCCCTTCATGACAGCCTTGTTGACCGTGTTGCCAAACGGGTGCACCAGCAGCACGCTGCGGTAAGTGATATCACCGGCCGGGATGCTGTCACGCACGCCGCCTGAGTTGACGATACCAAAGTCGACCCCCAGCTTGCTGCTGGTCGCCGTGGTGATGAGGCGACCCAGGTTGGTCTGCTTGTTGCGAACCGAGTTGCGATCACCAACCAGCAAGCCATCTGCCGAGCCAATGACAACATTCAGCTCTTGCTGACCTTTCTCCTGATAACCCAGCAGGGTGTTATACAGCTCGGGATCCTTGGTGATCTCGTCCTGTACGAACTGCATCTTGGCCGGATCCTTGGTTACGGCGCCGTTGGCATCGATCGCCTCGCCCTTGGCGTTGCGCTTGATCAGGTTGACCGGGATCAGGTCATAGCTGGTCAGGGTCAATTTGCCATTCTGGTACTCAAACTGGGCACGGCCCACATACTTGCCCCACTCGTGAGCCTGCATGATCCAGGTGCCGTTTTGCTGATCCGGTTGGCAGTTATCACCCGGTTTGAAATTGGCGTACTTGTTGGTGGTGCCCGGCTCCATACAGACCGGATTCTGAGAGTGGCCACCAATGATGGCATCCAGAGTCCCTGCTGGCAGTGCACGAGCCATCTCTACATCGCCCGGCGCATTGCTGCCGTGCTGACCATTCTCGTAATGGCCCATGTGAGTGATGGCGAAGACCAGATTGGCCTCCTTGTTGCTGCGGATCTGCTGGCCCAGTTTGGCCGCCTCGCTGGTCGGATCGCGGAACTCCAGGGTTTGCACGTTGTTGGGATCCACCAGCTGGGCGGTATCCTCGGTGGTCAGGCCCAGTACAGCGACCTTGAGACCGCTCTCCAACTTGAACACCTTGTAGGGGTCAAAGTAGTGTTTACCGCTGGCCTTATCATAGATGTTGGCCGAGAGCATGGGGAACTGGGCCCACTTGCGCTGCTTCTCCAGCACGCTGAGGGGGTTGTCGAATTCATGGTTGCCCACTGCCATGGCATCGTAGCGAATGTTGTTCATCGCCATGAAGTCAGGCTCGGCATCCTGCAGATCTGACTCCGGCACCCCAGTATTCACATCACCACCGGAAAGAACCAGTACGTCACTGCCAGCAGCCTTGGCATCGGCACGCAGCTGTTCGACCAGAGTCTTCTGGGCAGCCATACCATACTCATTTTCAGCGTTGTGCCAGAAACGGCCGTGGGTATCGTTGGTGTGCAGTATGGTCAGTTTGCAGACATTTTCGGTGCAGGGTGCAACGGTGTCATTGGTCGAGGTATTACAGCCAGTCAGTGCAGCAAGCACGGCCAGTGCCACGCCGCCTTTGATAAAGTTATTATTCATTTCCATATCACCTTGATTGTTTTGTTATTTATCAACCCTGTCCAGCGGGTCGGCGCCAATATAACAAACAACAGATGACCGTTTTTCATCGATGACTCACAAATTCTGCTAATTGTGATCTTCGGCCCAACATCCAGCTTCCTGCTGATTTATCAGGTTTTTTGTTGAGCAGTCACTCACTTGCTCCCCTCCCGCACCAAGGAGGCGCCACCCGACGCGCCTTTATGGCATACTCCCCAGCCAACCATGCCCGAGGAGATGATTTGATGGCCAAGTACGACAAGATTTCCCCCGAGACCCAGCAGGAGGCGATGAAAATTGCCCGTGCCAACCAGAAGCCGGGGCAGACCAAGGAGCAGACCCAGCTTATTGCGCAAGGGATCCAGAAAGGCATCGACGAATACAAGAAACAGATGAAGGTGCGGGCCCGTGAAGCGAGCCGCCAGAAAAAATTGCAGGCCAAAGCCAGGCAGCCACAGGGCGCGCCCCAAACCGAAGAGCAAGACGATCAGCTTGAAGTGGTTGAAGTAAGCCATCAGCATCCCCTGCCCTGGATATTGCTGGTGCTGAGCTGGCTGGGATTTGCAGCAGCCTGGTTCTGGTTGCACTAAGATGCGCTAGCAAACCTTTATCCGGGATCCTCTTCACAGCCCGGGCCCGGGCTGCTGGTGATTACCTGCGAAGAGTGATTAAATCCCGCGCCTCTTGCACCGAACAACCGGTTTTTTGACGATCAGTTTTCAGGAAAGATGTTATGAACCCCGCTCCGCTCTATCTGCTGGCCCCTTTTGTTCTGTTCCTTGTGACCATGCTGCTCTATCGCATTTCGCCGCTGCGGGCGGTCGCCGCCGGCGGGGTACGCTGGTTTATCCTCCCCGCCTTCACCCTGTTTATTTTGCTGATCATCATCAACGGTGCCGCCGATCCCGCCCTGCGCGATCCGGCATTCCACTGGTTGATGCCGGGCCTTGGCTTTGCCCTGAGCCTGTTTCCGGCCCTGCCCAAGGCGCTGGTGCCACGGCTCGCCATCAAGGAGGGGGCCTTTGCCGCCCTCGGTCTGATGCTGATGAGCCTGGCCATGGTCTACTGACCAACCGGCCACAGCCGTTAGCATGATGCAAGGGGCGCTCTGTGACGGGAGCCCCTTGTACAAACAATGGCCTGCAGGCATCTTGGTGACAGGATAACCAGCAAGGAGGCCAAATGGACAATCCGCCCGATTTCATGGCGCTGTGGGATTATCAGGATCCCGCCGCCAGCGCCCTGCGTTTTCACACCCTTCTTCCCGAAGCGCGCGCCGCCGCCGACCTGCAACTCGAACTGGAGTTGCTGACCCAAATTGCCCGCACCCATTCGCTGCAGCGCCAGTTTGCCGAAGCCCACCAGCAGCTCGATGAGATAGCGCCTCGCCTCACCGACACAACCCCCAGAGCGCGGATCCGGGCTCTGCTGGAACGAGGCCGCACCTTTAACTCGGCGGGCGACAAAGCCAGTGCCAAACCGCTGTTTGAACAAGCCTGGCAATGGGGGCTCAAGGAGAAAGAAACCTATCTCGCCATCGACGCCGCTCACATGATCGCCATCGCCGCACCACTGGAAGAGCAGAGCCGCTGGCATCAACTGGCGATGGAGCTGGCGGAACGCAGCAGTGACGAGAAGGTGCGTGGCTGGCTGGCCCCCCTTTACAACAATCAGGGCTGGACCCTGTTCGAACTGGGCCGCTTTGATGAGGCGAAAATCCAGCAGCAGAAGTGTCTGGCCTGGCATCTGCAACATAACCAGCCGGCCAAGGCGTTTATCGCTCGCTGGAGTCTGGCTCGCCTGACCCGGGCCCAGGGTCAGCACCAGCAGGCACTGGCAGAGCTGCACCAGCTCAAGGCCGATATGGCCGAGGCAGGCGAACCTGAGGATGGTTATCTGTTCGAGGAACTGGGGGAGAATGCCTTGGTGCTGGACGATCCGCTGGCCGCGGAATACTTCTCCCGCGCCTGGTTTCTGTTGTCGCAAGACCGCTGGTTCAGCGCCAACGAGGGGGAACGACTGGCCCGCCTCAAGCGCCTCGCCAAACTCTAATCCCCAAAATAGCAAGGGCGGCACGCTAGCCGCCCTTATCTGCTGGCAAGATGGTTCAGGCCCGATTGGACTCCTCCCACCCCTGCTTTTTACGATAAATGGTGGAGGGGCTGATCTCGAGCAGGGCCGCCGCCTTGGGAATGTTGCCGTCACAGCTGGCGATGGCCTGTTCGATCACCTCTTTCTCCACCAGCCAGAGCGGACGAATTGGCCCGTTGGCCACCCCGGTGGCTGCCGGAGCCGATGCCACCGCTGCCGCAATCGCAGCCGGCAGCTGGGGACGAACCCCATTGAGCGGTGGCGGCAGAATATCCGGGCTCACCAGCTCCTTGTCGTTGAGCACCACGATATTGCGCACCACGTTTTGCAGCTCGCGTACGTTGCCAGGCCAGGGGTAGTCGAGCAGCACTCGTGCCGCCTCGACATCGAAATCCTTGAAGCGTTTGTTCTCCTCCTTGGCGTAGCTCTGCAGCAGGGTACGCGCCAGCAGCAGGATATCCTCGCCCCTCTCCCGCAGCGGCGGCAGAGTGAGGGGAATGACGTGGAGCCGATAGTAGAGATCCTCGCGAAAACGGCCCGCTTTCACCTCCACCAGCGGATCCCGGTTGGTGGCGCAGATAAAGCGCACATCCACCGTCTCGAGCTTGCCGCTGCCGACTCGCTGCACTGTGCCGGTCTGGATGAAGCGCAGCAGCTTGCTCTGCAGGTCGAGATCCATCTCGCAGATCTCGTCGAGAAACAGGGTGCCACCATCGGCCAGACTGGCCGCCCCCTTGCGATCCCCCTGGGCGCCGGTAAAAGAGCCCTTCACATGACCGAAGATCTCGCTCTCCATCAAATCGTGGGGAATGGCGGCGCAGTTGAGGGCAATAAAGGGCTGTTCGCTGCGGGGACTGCACTGGTGAATCGCCTCGGCACACACCTCTTTGCCGGTGCCGCTCTCGCCAGTGATAAAGACGGTCGCCTTGCTGGGCGCCGCGCTCTCGATGATGCGATAGACCGCCTGCATCGACATGGAGGCACCGATAAAACCGAAGAAGGAGCTGCGCTCGAAATTCTCCCGATAGTGGGCAACCAGCGAGCTCAACTGCTGGTGTTTCAAGGCATTGCGAACAGTCGCGCAGAGCCGCTTGCTGTCAAACGGCTTGGTCAGAAAATCGAAGGCTCCGAGGCGCATCGCCTCCACCGCCACATCCACCGAGCCGTGGGCGGTGATCACCACCACCGAGCAAGGCAACTGCTGTTCGGTGATCATCTGCAGAATATCCATACCGGACATATCCGGCAGCTCCAGATCCAGCAGCACCACGGGGGGAGGACTTGCCAGCAACTGTGCCAACGCCTGCTGACCACAGTCGGCCAGCACTACCTCGTACCCCTCCTGGCGCAGGTACTGTTCATAGACCACCGCCAGACTACGGGTATCTTCCACCAGCAGGACACGCGATTTATTTTCAGCCACTGGACTCATCCTTGTATTTGATTCTGCGATCTATTTTGCCTTATTTTCGCGCGCAAACCCAACGCCAAGACAGCTCTGTTATCCCGCGATTGCAGGGAATACACAAGTAAAAACGGCTCCTTAAGGAGCCGTTTTTCACTACAAGAAAAGATTACTTCTTGGCATCGTCTGCAGTCGGCTTCTCGATAGCCAGCAGCTCAACGTCAAACACCAGTACGGCATTCGCCGGGATGGAGCCTGCACCGTGCTCGCCATAGGCCAGCTTGGACGGCAGGAAGAACTTGAACTTGGAGCCAACCGGCATCAGCTGAACACCTTCGGTCCAACCCGGGATAACCTGATTGAGCGGGAAGGTAGCCGGCTCGCCGCGATCGACGGAGCTGTCGAACTTGGTGCCGTCGGTCAGGGTACCGGTGTAGTGCACCTTGACGATATCGGTAGATTTCGGCTTGGCGCCAGTGCCCATCTTCTCGACCACGTATTGCAGGCCGGATTCAGTGCTCTTCACACCCTCTTTCTTGGCGTTGGCAGCCAGGAACTCTTCGCCCTTCTTCAGATTCTCAACGGCGTCTTTCTCGGCCTTGGCCTTGGTCAGCTCATTGATCTTGGCGTCGTAATCCTGCAGTACCTTCTGGATCTCTTCATCAGTCATCTTGGCTTCTTTGCCCAGACCGTCAGTCACCCCTTTCAGGATCACGGCGTTGTCCAGTTTGATGCCCAGTTCCTGCTGACGCTCCAGGGTATTGGCGATGTAACGACCCATGGAGAGGCCAATTGCGTAGCCAGATTGCTCTTCAAAGCTCTTGGCTTCAGCCTTGGTCGCCTCTGCCGGCTTGCTGGCTTCTGCCTTCACTTCGGCGGTATTGGCCGCAGCAGGCTTCTCGTCTTTTTGGCAAGCAGTCAGACCGACGGCAACGGCCGCCGCCAACAGGGACACCTTCAGAAATTTGTTCATCAGTTTCTCCAAACTCCAAATACCGCTCTCGGTTCCATCGTGAAATGAGAGGTTTATCGTGATAAGCGCCTTATACTAACGCCGTGATCGCAGGTAACAAAAGCGTGAGACCGCAAAAATGATAAAAAGTGCCATTTATCTGGTGAGCCTCTGTTTAATGCTCACCGGTTGCGAGCAAAGCTCCCAACCCAACCAGCAAATGACCCTCGCCAGCACGGGTCTGCTGACCGCAGATCTCTCCAGTGATGGCAAGCAGGCCATCGTCTCCAGCATCAGCCAGGGCATCATCGTCTGGGATCTGGAACAGAACCGTCAACGCTGGCGCTGGAAGCAATCCGACTCTACGGAAGATCTGGTATTCATTACCCGCTTTTCCGAAGGAAACAGCCATGCCGTCACCGCCACCCCAGACACCTTTGCAACCTGGCGGCTGAGCGACGGGCAATCACAAGGCTACTACTCGCTTCCTGAATCCAGGCTGAGGGACATCGCGCTCTCTGCCGACGGTCGTTATGTGCTGATAGGTCGGGAAGATGGCAAGGCCGAGTGGCTCGATACCCGAAGCGGTCGTCGCCTGCAGTTTCTGGGGCACACCGACCAGGTCAATACGGTGGATCTCTCCGCCAACGGTCGCTACGCCCTGACCGGCGGCAACGACTACAGCGCCTATCTGTGGGATACCCGTAGCGGGCAGGTAATTTGGCGCTTCAACCATGGTGGCCGGGTGATCATGGCCAGACTGGAGCCGAGCGGCCGCTACGCCTTCACCGCCGACAGCAGCCGGGCCAGCATCTGGGATCTGAAAACCGGCAAGGAGGTGAGTCAGCTGCAATATGATCACCGCTTCGAGGTCTACACCAGCGCCCGCTTTGCCAACGATGGCAAGTGGCTCATCACCGGCGCCCCTTCCCGTCAGCTCTCCCTGTGGCAAGTGAGCGATGGTGCCCTGCTGCAGAGCTGGCGCGTCTCGCCACAACCCAAGGTGAAACCGCCCAGCGCAGTGGTCTACGGCGTCGCTTTACGCGACAATAGCCACCTTGTCAGTGCCAGCTCCAGTGGTCTGGCCGAAATCTGGACAATCAAGTAAGGACCCGAAGGCCCATGAGTCAGCAACTTAACGATCGCATCGAAACCCTGGAAACCCGTCTCGCCTATGCGGAGTACACCATAGAGCAGCTCAACGACGAGGTAACCACCCAGGGCCGTGAACTCGATCGGCTCAAATACCAGATCCAGCTGCTGATCGACAAACTGCAAAGCGTACAACCCAGCCAGATTGCCAGCATGGCCGAAGAGACCCCGCCGCCGCACTATTGATGGGTGTGCAATCAACACGCTGTCTGCTCAAGACCAATAAAAATCCGAAACCGGCAAAACCGGTTTCGGATTTTTTTATCTAAATGAACTGATAGCTGCGACTCGGCGCCTCAGAATCAGCCCGCGTTAACCTTTGTAGATCTTGGGGTTAAACACATCCCGCAGCCAGTCACCCAGCAGGTTGATGACCAGCACCAGCACCACCAGACAGATGCCCGGGAAGGCGGTGATCCACCAGGAGCCGGAGAAGATGTAGTTGAAGCCGACGCTGATAAGCGAACCGAGCGAGGGCTGATCAACCGGCATCCCCAGACCGAGGAAGGAGAGCGCCGCCTCGCTCATGATCGCGTTGGCCACCTGCACGGTGGAGATAACCAGAATGGGCGACAAACAGTTGGGCAGAATGTGGCGGAACATGATGCGCGGGGCGCGGAACCCCATCACCTTGGCCGCTTCCACATACTCCTTCTTCTTCTCCGCCAGCACAGAGGCGCGCACAGTACGGGCGTACTGCGGCCACTCGGCGATACCGATGATCACCACCAGCATCATGATGGCAAACTTCGAGTAAAACTCGGAGCCAAAGGTTGCCTGAAAGATGGCGGAGATGATGATCGCCACCATCATGGTGGAGAACGACAGCTGCACGTCGGCAAAGCGCATCAGCAGGTTGTCGATGCGACCACCGAAGTAACCGGCAATCAGACCGATGACGATACCAAGCACCAGCTGCAGCGCCACCGCAAACAGGCCGATGGTGAGGGAGATACGGGCGCCATAGAGAATGGTGCTCCAGATATCCCGCCCCTGGTTGTCGGTACCGAGCCAGAAACGCTCCTCGCCGCCTTCGAGCCAGGAGGGGGGCAACTCGGCATCCATCAGATCAAAACTGGTCTGGTCATAGACGTTGTGCGGTGCCAGCCAGGGCGCCAGCAGCGCCGCCAGCACGAACACCACGAACACCGCAAAGCTGAACATGGCTACCTTGTCCCGCAGGAAGTAGTAGACGATGTCAGAGTTCTTGAATCGTGCCCAACGGCTTGGGCTTGCAGTTACAGCGTTACTCATGCTTACCCCTTGGCAGTCAGGTTAACGGTCGGGTTAATCAACCCGTAGAGCAGGTCGACCAGGGTATTGGTCACCACGAAGATCAGTCCCACGAAGATGACGTAGGCGGTGATGAGGGGTGTATCGACCCGGTGGATCGCCTCAAGGAACAGGAAGCCGGTACCCGGCCACTGGAACACGCTCTCGGTCAGGATGGTGTAGGCCACCATGGTGCCGATCTGCACCCCGCCAACGGTAATGACCGGCAGCATGGTGTTCTTCAGAGCGTGCTGATAGTAGACCTTGTTGTTGTCCAGCCCCTTGGCGCGGGCGAACTTGACGTACTCGGAGGAGAGCTGCTCCAGCATCTCGGAGCGCACCAGCCGGATAAACAGCGGCAACATGATGGAGGAGAGAGACACCGCCGGCAGGATCAGGTGCAGGATGCCGTCCCAGGTGAAGAAGCCCGACTCCCAGCCCAGCAGGTTACTGGTCTCGCCGCGGCCATAGGCTGGCAGCCAGCCCAGCTGGATGGAGAAGAGGTACATCAGCATGATGGCGGTCAAAAATACCGGGATCGAAATGCCGATGCTGCTCCCTGCCATGATGATTTTGGTGGGAATGCTGCGCGGGCGGATCGCCGAATAGACACCGAGTGGAATGGAGACCACCACGATGATGAGCGCGGCAGCAAACACCAGCTCAAGGGTAGCCACCAGCTTGTCGAGGATCACCTCGAGAGCGGGTCGCTTGAAGAAATAGGAGGTGCCCAAATCCCCATGCACCGCATTTTTCAGAAAGCGGCTGTATTTGATGAGGAAGGGATCGTTAAGGCCCATCTTCTCGCGCAACTCGTGACGCTGGGCTTCGGAGACGGATTGTCCCACCAGCTCGCGCAACGGGTCACCCAGGTTATCCTGGATGGAGAAGGCGACCAGGCTGATGACGAACATCACTATCACGGCCTGATAGAACCGTTTCAGCAGGAATGTAAACATGCTTGTCCTTCTACGTGGCCTGTGTCGTGGCACAGGCTTCTGTTAGTGGGCGGAGTGGCCAGCTGACCACCCCGCCCCGTCCTTCCTTGCGACGTTCTCTTACTTGCTGACCACCAGGTCACCCAGGTAAGGGAAGTTCATCACGTTGACCACCGGCTTGATGTCGACGTTCTTCTTGGCGCCATAGGCCAGATCTTCCCAGTGCAACGGCACGTAGGCAGCATCTTCGATCAGCATGGCTTCGACCTTCTTCAGCATCTCGGCACGCTTGGCCGGATCGGTCTCGGCGTTGGCATCCATCACCAGCTTGTCAGCTTCGGCGTTGGCATAACCGGCGCAGTTGTATTGGCCCATACCGGTCTTGGCGTCCTTGGTGAAGGTCAGGAACTCGAAGAAGTTCGCGGTATCTTCGGTGTCGGAGTGCCAGCCGATCAGCTGCATGTCCGCGGCGCACTTGTCAAACTCGGGCCAGTACTGGGCCACCGGCATGGTCTTCAGATCCACCTTGATGTTGATCTTGGCCAGCATGGCGGAGACCGCCTGGGCAATCTTGACGTCGTTGACGTAGCGGGCAGCCGGGGAGATGAAGGTCATCTTGAAGCCTTTCTCGTAACCGGCCTCTTTCATCAGCTCCTTGGCCTTGGCCAGATCATACTGGGGCACCAGCGCCTCGTTGTGACCGGCATAGCCTTTCGGGCTCAGCTGACCAGCAGGGGTACCGAAGCCCTTGTTGATCTTCTCGACGATACCCACCTGGTTAATGGCGTAGTTGATCGCCTGACGTACACGCTTGTCTTTCAGCGCCGGGTTGGTGTTCTGGTTCAGCTCGATGATGATGGCGCGGGTACCGGACAGGGTGACCAGCTGGGAGTCCTTGCCATTCTTCACGCGCTCCAGATCGTTCGGCGCAACCGGATAGATCATGTCCACATCGCCACCCAGCAGGGCTGCAACACGAGTCGCATCTTCCTTGATCGGCACCACGGTCAGGTTCTCGACGTTACCCTTGGAGGCTTTGTCCCAGTAGTTGGCGTTGCGGGCATAATCCAGCTTCACACCCTGCTCGCGGAACTTGACGGTGAACGGGCCAGTACCGGAGACGTGGGTAGAGGCATAGGAGTCGCCGTTTTTGACGATCTCGGCCTTGTCTTTGCCCGCTTCGGTCTTGCCGGTATAGAACTTGGAGTCCATCGGGAAGATGTAAGTGACGGTCTGCAGCACCAGCGGGAAGGGCTTCGCAGTGATCAGATCGACGGTGTAGTCATCGACTTTCTTCACTTCGCTGATGGGATCGAAGATCGCCTTGAAGTCGACGGAGGATTTCAGGCGGTTGACGGTCCACACCACGTCGTCTGCGGTGAAGTCGTTACCGGAGTGGAACTTGACGCCCTTGCGCAGGTGGAAGCGGACAGTCTTGTCATCGACACGCTCGAACTTCTCGGCCAGACGGGGCTCGAACTGCAAGTCCTGGGTGTAACGCATCAGGGGATCGAATACCAGGTGCGACATCTCCAGGGTCTGACCGGAGAGCTGCTCCTGCGGATCCAGCGAAGTGGCGTCAGAAGCGACACCCACCTTGATATCAGCGGCCGAGACACTGAAAGCGAAACCGGCGGCAAACAGCGCCAGGGCAATCTTGGACAATCCTTTCTTCATCTTGTTCTCCATGCTTTTGGCTTTCTTATGACACTTTTTTGACAAGCAGACCGGCGCACCGGCGCTCTCCTAGCTTGCGATTTCCAGCCCCTCGCGGGACATTCCCTTGAACTCCGGCATGAGGGAGATCAGCTTGCGGCTGTACTCATGCTCGGCATTGGTAAAGAGTTTCTCGGTCTCGGCCACCTCAACCAGATGACCGTGCTGCATCACCCCGATGCGGTCGCACATCTGGCGGATCACCGGCAGATCGTGGCTGATAAACAGCATGGTGAGCTTGAGCTCCTGCTGCAGATCCTTGAGCAGGTTGAGGATCTGGGCCTGCACCGACACATCCAACGCCGAGGTCGGCTCGTCGCAGATGAGGAAGCGTGGCCGGGTCGCCAGGGCGCGGGCAATGGAAATGCGCTGACGCTGGCCGCCGGAGAACTCGTGGGGATACTTGACCCCGGCACAGCGGCCAAGGCCCACGTGATCCAGCAGATCGCCGACAATCCCCTCGATCTGGCTCTCGCTGCTCGCCAGCTGATGGAAGCGGATCGGCTCGGCAATGATGTCGCGCACCTTCATCCGCGGGTTCATCGACGAATAGGGGTTCTGGAACACCATCTGCATCTGGCGACGCAGCGGGCGACGCTCGCGCTCGCTCTTGAGAGCGGTCAGATCGATCCCCTCAAAGAAGATTTTGCCGGTATCAGGCGGATAGAGACCGGTGATGGCGCGGGCAATAGTCGATTTGCCGGAGCCGGACTCCCCCACCAGACCGAAGGTCTCCCCTTCGAAGATCTCGAAGCTGATGTTGTTGCAAGCGCGTACATACTGGCGGCGGCTCGGGAAGATGGAGTCCTTGGTGACGAATTTCAGATCGACGTTCTCCACCCGCAGCAGCGCCCCTTCATAGGCACGCTCGTCCTGACTCTGGCCGAGCCAGTGGGTCTTGAGGTCGATATTGGTATCCGGCGCACTGGCATCCTCGATATAGGAGACCAGCGGGAAGCGCACCAGCTTCACGTCGGAACGGGGGACCGCCGAGATGAGGCTGCGGGTATAGGGGTGATTGGGGCTGCCCAGCACCTGTTCGGTAAGGCCGAACTCCACCAGATCGCCGCGATACATCACCGCCACCTTGTCGGTAACGTTGGAGACCACGCCCATGTCGTGGGTCACCAGCATGCAGCCCACCTGACGCTCTTTGCAGAGGGCGCGGATAAGCTGGAGGATCTGATCCTGAATGGAGACGTCGAGCGCCGTGGTCGGCTCATCGGCGATGATCAGCTCCGGATCGCAGGAGAGCGCGATGGCGATAACCACCCGCTGACGCATGCCACCGGAAAACTGGTGTGGGTACTGCTTGATGCGCAGCTCCGGACTCGGGATCCCCACTGCCCCCATCAGCTCCAATGCCTTGGCAAAAGCGGCTTCGCGAGAGAGGTCGGTATTGGCCAGAATGGTCTCCACCAGCTGATGCTCAACGGTGAACAGCGGGTTGAGGGAGGTCATGGGGTCCTGGAAGATGAACCCGATACGGGAGCCACGGATGGCCCGCATCTCGTTCTGGCTCTTGCCGGAGATGAGTTCGCCATTGAGATAGATATCGCCACGGGCGATGCGACCCGGCGGGCTCAGGAGATCGATAACGGCATTGCCGATGGTGGACTTGCCGGCGCCGGATTCACCGACCACCCCGACAATCTCACCCTTTTCGATAGAGAAAGAGAGATCCTTCACCGCGGCCAGCACCCCGTAGCGGGAGGGGTACTCGATCCGCAAGTTCTTTACTTCGAGCAAGGACATGTTTACCTCTGCGGGGGACATCCGTCCCAAATAATTCGTCCGTAAATCAGCCGCAGATGCCGGTTGTTACCTTGGGCAATATTTGCTCAATCCATGAGGCAGCGAAACCAGCGATCCGGGCGGGTTTTTTGCATTTTTTTGGAATAACCCGCGAGTAACTTAGACGGTTTGACCACGGGTGTAAATGATTGAGTTATACAATTCCGCAATGTTTTGTGCAGATAACCACCAATTCGACAGAGATAAATGATGATTTTCATCACACAAATGGCCGGTGCGTCCGTACATCTATTGGTATCATTACTTTAATTTCAACAACAACGCAACAAGCAGCATTTATCACTATTTCCAAAACAATCACCAGCCCCGAATGAGTAGTGAATATTTATGTGAAATGGATGATAAACGGCAGCATATGCCGATGAATGAAAATTAAGCAGATATAAATCGGGGGATGCCAGAACGGTCATCCCCCGGAAGGTGGCTCTCAACCGAGCCAGAATGCCAGTAATTGCATACAAAACAGGGCGAACAGGCCGGCGATCAGATCGTCCAGCATGATGCCCAGGCCACCGTGGATCCGGCGATCAAACCAGGAGATGGGCCAGGGCTTGAGCACGTCAAACAACCGGAACAGCGCGAAGCCCGCCACCACCCACTCCCAACCGGCTGGCGCGGCGATCATGGTGACGCCAAAGCCGATCACCTCGTCCCAGACGATGGCACCGTGATCCGGCATGCCGATGGCATCGGTGGCGCTCTGGCAGATACGAATACCGACCACAAAACCCACCGCCAGCAAGGCGATAAACCAGTGGGTCGGCAGACCGCTCACCAGCAGATAGAGCGGAATGGCCGCCAGGGTGCCCATGGTGCCCGGCGCCTTGGGGCTGAGACCGGAACCAAATCCCACCGCCAAAAAATGAAGCGGATTTTTCAGATCCAGTCGTGTCAGCTCGGGCTTTATCCTGAACAAACTCATGCGAAGTGATCCCACCCTTTCAGTTGCAGCTCGACCGCTTGGTCGCCACGCAGGTAGTCGATGCCCGGCTCGCCCGCCACGATGCGGCCGATGCGGCTGAACTTGACCCCGCTGTGGGCCAGCGCCGTATCGAGCGCGCCGCGGTGCTCCTCCGGTACGGTGAAGCAGAGCTCGTAGTCATCGCCACCGGCCAGCGCCAGTTGCCACGCCTCCTGCTCGCTCACCGCATCCTGCAGCACCGGCGAGAGCGGCAGCAGATCGAGATCGATCTGGGCCCGCACACCGGACGCCTTGAGGATATGGCCGAGATCCGATGCCAGACCATCGGAGAGATCCAGCGCACTCCCCGCCAGCCCGCGCAGCGCCTGTCCGGCCAGAATGCGGGGATGGGGGTGGTCGAGCCGTGGCAGCACTGCCGCCAGCTGGTTCTCGTTGAGAGTGCGTTTGCCCAGCAGGTGGGAGAGCGCCAGCGCGGCATCTCCCAGGGTGCCGGTGACATAGATGCCGTCACCCGCTTTGGCACCGCTGCGCAGCAGGGCACGTCCGGCAGGCACCGATCCCTTCACCGAAATGGTGATGGAGAGCGGCCCGCGGGTCATGTCTCCGCCCACCAGCGCCACGTTGTAGTACTCGGCCAGCTCCAGAAACCCTTCGGCAAAACCGGCGACCCAACCTTCGTTGATGGCAGGCAGGGTCAGCGCCAGCGACACCCAGCGCGGCTCGGCCCCCATGGCGGCGAGATCGGAGAGATTGACCGCCAGCGCCTTGTAGCCGAGATCCACCGGATCCATGTCGGGGAAGAAGTGTACGCCGCTCACCAGAGTGTCGGTGCTCACCGCCAGCTGGGTATCGGGGGGCAGGGTCAGCAGGGCACAGTCATCTCCAGGGCCCATCACCACGTCCTTGCGGGCGTGGGGCACCTTGAAGTACTTATCAATCAGCTCAAATTCACCCATACAGTAAAAAGCCAGCAATAAGCTGGCTCCTCTCTTAGATGCTGACGGACAGCAGGATCAACGCTTGTTCAGCGACTTGATCACCTTGTCCAGTACACCGTTGACAAACTTGTGGCTGTCATCGGCAGCAAAAGCTTTGGCCAGCTCGATCGCTTCGTTGATGACCACGCGCGGCGGTACATCATCACGACGGGTCAGCTCGTAGGTCGCCAGACGCAGGATCGCCTTGTCCACCATGTCCACTTCTTCCAGCGGACGGGAGAGGAAAGGTGCAAACACCTTGTCCAGCTCGCTGCAGTGGAGGGCTACCCCGAACAGCAGATCGCGGAAATAGTTCAGGTCTACACCCTTGGTGTCCTGATCGATCTTGAACTGCTCTTCGATGTCACCCACGTTAGCCTTGGTCATCTGCCACTGGTAGATGGCCTGGGTGGCGCAATGGCGGGCTTTACGGCGCTCAGACGGTTTCAATGTACTTCTCCTCGTTACACGTCCAGTTCTTTCAGGACGTTGATCATTTCGAGCGCTGCCAGTGCAGCCTCTGCACCCTTGTTACCCGCCTTGGTACCTGCACGCTCGATGGCTTGTTCAATGTTTTCAGTGGTCAACACACCGAAGGCAACGGGAATTTCATATTCCATCATTACCTGGGCCATGCCCTTGCTGTTCTCGTTTGCCACCAGGTCGAAGTGGTAGGTGCCGCCACGGATGACAGTACCGACCGCCACGATGGCGTCGTATTGACCACTCTTGGCCAGCTTCTTGATGACCAATGGCATTTCAACCGCGCCCGGCACTTTTACCTGTGTCAGGTTGCTGTCCTGCACTTGACCTTGACGCTTCAGTACGTCCACCGCGCCGTTCACCAGACTGTCGTTGATGAAGCTGTTGAAACGGGCAACAACAATAGCAACGCGCGCCTCAGGAGCGGCGATATTTCCTTCGATAACCTTCATTGGAAATCCTGTATCTGTGCAATCAAAAGGGCCGGAGTCAAAAGTGCGCACATTCTAGCACAACAGACCCACGACAAAAACCATGGCCGCAATAGACGGCCATGATCGCGATGTAACCAGTCCGGCGCACTTACTCGCCGGTAAATTCCACGACTTCCAGACCGAAGCCACCCGGAAGGGGATGGTACTTCTCTGGTAGTACGTTACTCGCCGACGTATTCAACCACTTCCAGACCGAAACCACCGAGGGCATGGTACTTCTTCGGCGAGCTCAAGAGGCGCATCTTGCTCACGCCGAGCGCCTTGAGGATCTGGGAACCGACACCCACCCGGCGCGAGGTGCCCTGCCACTTGGCTCCTTCCGGTGCCAACCCCTTGTCGGCGGCTTCAAAACCCTTGACCCTAGCCAGCAGCTCGGCGCCATGGGATTCCGCCCCCAAAATCACCAGCACGCCGCCCTCGTCAGCAATGCGGGCCATGGATTTGGGCAGCGGCCAGCTGCGGGCAGCATGGCGGTCGGTCAGCAGCAGATCGCTCAGCACATCGTGCAGATGGACGCGCACCAGAGTCGGCTGGTCAGCCTGTACCTCACCCTTTTTCAGGGCGAAGTGAACCTGATTGTCGATGGTATCGCGGAAGGTGATGAGGTCGAACTCGCCAAACTCGGTGGGCAGCTTGCATTCGGCCACCTTCTCGACAGTGGTCTCGTGCTGGTTGCGGTACTCGATAAGGTCGGCGATGGTGCCAAGCTTGATGCCATGCTGCTCGGCGAACACCTCCAGATCCGGACGGCGCGCCATGGTGCCATCCTCGTTGAGGATTTCGACGATGACGGCGGCCGCCTCGAAACCGGCCAGACGGGCCAGATCGCAGCCCGCTTCGGTGTGACCGGCACGGGTCAGCACGCCGCCATCCTGCGCCATCAGCGGGAAGATGTGGCCCGGCTGCACCAGATCGGCCGCCTTGGCATTGGGCGCCACAGCCGCCTGCACAGTCACCGCGCGATCGGCGGCTGAGATACCTGTGGTCACCCCTTCTGCCGCCTCGATGGAGACGGTAAAGGCGGTGGAGAACTGGGCATTGTTGCGATCCACCATCAGCGGCAGCGCCAATTGCTTGCAGCGATCCCGGGTCAGGGTCAGGCAGATGAGGCCACGGCCGTAGCGGGCCATGAAGTTGATATCCTCCGGACGGACGCAGGAGGCGGCCATGATGAGGTCCCCTTCGTTCTCCCTGTCTTCGTCATCCATCAGGATCACCATCTTGCCAGCCTTGATATCGGCAATGATTTCCTGGGTTGTGCTCAGCGCCATGGGCTACTCCATCAGTGTGCTTGGGGGTTGAGCCCGCAGGCTCAACGCAAATGCGTGTGTATGTTGCTCTAGATTGGGGCTAGCGGCTCCATTTCAATCAGAGCGGGATCACAGAAAATCGTTTTGGTGGCCAGACTCAGCGCACACCGTCAGAGAAAACCGGCCTTGGCCAGCGTCTCCATGGTCAGGGTCGAGGCGCTGCTCTCCTGACTTTTTCCCATCATCAGCCGCTCCAGATAACGGGCGATCTGATCGACCTCGAGGTTGACCTTGTGACCCGGCTTCCAGCTGGCAATAGTGGTCTCCTGCGCGGTGTGGGGCACGATCGTCAGGCGGAAAAGGTCCCCCTGCACCGCGTTGACGGTGAGGCTGATGCCATCCACCGCAATGGAGCCCTTCTCGGCGATATAGCGGGAGAGTTCCCCCGGCGCCTTGATCCAGTACTCGATGGCACGGCCGCTGCTGGAGACGCTTTTCACCTCCCCTACCCCATCCACATGGCCGGAGACCAGATGGCCGCCGAGGCGGGAGGTGGGCATCAGCGCCTTCTCGAGGTTGACCCGATCGCCCACTCTGGCGGCGGCAAAGCCGGTACGGGAGAGGGTTTCCAGCGACACGTCGGCGGTATAACTCTTGTCGCCCAGCGCCACCACGGTGAGGCAGACGCCGTTGGTGGCGATGGAGTCGCCCAGTTTGACGTCACTGAAGTCGAGATGCGGTGCATGGACGGTGAGGGCCATGTCATCGCCCTGACGGCGCTGCTCGGCCAGGGTTCCCACCGCTTCGATAATTCCGGTAAACATGCAGATCACCTTGCTGATGACGGGGGCTGATTATGCCCCCTTGAACATTGATAAATCAGGCTATTTTGGCGGTAATGCGAATATCCGGCCCCACCATGCGCACATCCTTGATGGCGAGCTTGGGCGCCTGGAACAGCCGGGTCAGGCCGGGCAGATGGAACAGGCCACGCCCCTCGTCGCCCATCAGTTTGGGCGCCTGATAGAGCACCAGCTCATCCACCAGCCCTTTTTCCAGCAGAACGCCGCACAGCCGCGGCCCCGCCTCGACCAGTACCGAATTGACGTTCTGCTTGGCCAGCAGCATGAAGAGGCTGACCAGATCCAGCTTGCCATCCAGCAGCGGCAGCTCCAGCTGCAGCACCCACTCGGGCCACTCGCCGGATGCTTTGTGACGGGCCAGCAGCACCGGGCTCTCGCTCTGGAATAGCGGCAAGTCGGGAGTGAGGCGGTTTTGCGAGTCGACGATGACTCGCAGCGGCTGGCGCAGGGTCTCTTTGGGATAGCTCGCCTTGACCGAGGGGGGCAGCTCGTCCCAACGCACGGTCAGAGAGGCACCGTCAGCCAGCACGGTTTCGGCGCTGGAGAGCACCGCATCGTGGCGGGCCCGCAGTCGTTGCACGTCACGGCGCGCATCCGGGGAGGTGATCCACTGGCTCTCGCCGCTCGCCATGGCGGTGCGACCATCGAGGCTGGCCCCCAGCTTGACGGTCACTCGCGGGAAGGCGGTACGCATCCGCTTGAAAAAGCCCGGGTTGAGCGCTTCGGCTTCACTCGCCAACAGGCCGAAATCGGTCTTGATCCCCGCTTCGGAGAGCATCCGCAGGCCACGTCCGCCCACCTGGGGATTGGGATCGACCATGGCCGCCACCACCCGGGCCACACCGGCCTTGATCAGCGCCTCGGCGCAGGGGGGAGTACGACCGTGGTGGGAGCAGGGTTCGAGGGTTACATAGGCGGTAGCGCCACGGGCGTTGTCACCGGCGGCGCGCAGGGCGTAAACCTCGGCATGGGGCTCGCCCGCCTTCTGATGCCACCCTTCGCCAACCACCACGCCATCTTTGACCAGCACGGCGCCGACGCAGGGATTGGGGGCCGTGGTGTAGCGGCCGCGGCGGGCCAGTTCGAGGGCCCGACTCATCCATTGGTAATCATCTTGACTAAACATTCGGGCTCCTTTGACAACACATCTCGACTTTACGCAATATCGTAGGTTCGATTAGCGCAGCGTAATCGGACGCGGCAACATGGGTGAGCATGGAGGTTTACTTCTCCAGCTTGGCGATCTCTTCGCCGAACTCGCGAATATCTTCGTGTCCTGAGGTAGAGAGGGGCGAAGCGGATATCCACTTGCCCATCCGATACCATCATTTCTCCAATTTGGCGATCTCTTCGCCGAACTCGCGAATATCTTCGAAGCTGCGATAGACGGAGGCAAAGCGGATATAGGCCACCTTGTCCAGACTCTTGAGCTCATCCATCACCAGATTGCCCACCAGCTCGGAGGCGACCTCACGCTCACCAGTGGCACGCAGGCGGGATTTGATATGGTTGACCGCCTTTTCGATGGCCTCCATGCTCACCGGCCGCTTCTCCAGCGCCCGCAGGATGCCGGCGCGCAGCTTGTCTTCATTGAACGGCTCGCGGGAGCCGTTGGACTTGATGACGCGGGGCATCACCAGCTCGGCCATCTCGAAGGTGGTAAAACGCTCGTGACAGAGCAGACACTCACGACGGCGGCGCACCTGATGGCCTTCTGCCACCAGACGGGAATCGATCACCTTGGTATCAACCGCACTACAGAATGGGCAATGCATCGGACCTCCGGCGTTAATGGAACAGGGACCGGCCCGGCGGGCCAGGATCTAGGTCGGCCAGTGTAGCACGGCCATCCAAAACCGGTAAAAGCCAGAAAAAACAATGCCACCCGCAGGTGGCATTGGTCTCAAACCGGACGGTCTGACTTATCAGCCATAGACCGGGAAGCGGCGGCAGATATCCAGCACCTTCTCGCGTACGGTGGCCAGCACGGCATCGTTGTCGTGGTTGTCCAGTACGTCGCAGATCCAGTGGGTCAGCTCGATGGACTCGGCCTCCTTGAAACCGCGGCGGGTGATGGCCGGGGTACCGATCCGCACACCGGAGGTGACGAACGGGGAGCGCGGGTCGTTGGGCACGGAGTTCTTGTTGACGGTGATGTTGGCTTTGCCCAGTGCGGCGTCAGCATCCTTACCGGTCAGCTCGCGGCCGATCAGGTCAACCAGCATCAGATGGTTGTCGGTACCGCCGGAGACGATCTTGTAACCGCGCTCGATGAAGGTAGCGGCCATCGCCTTGGCGTTTTTCACGACCTGAGCCTGATAGGTCTTGAACTCCGGCTCCAGCGCCTCTTTGAAGGCAACGGCTTTACCGGCGATGACGTGCATCAGCGGACCACCCTGACCACCCGGGAAGACGGCAGAGTTGAGCTTCTTGTAGAGCTCCTCGTCGTCAGCAGCGGAGAGAATAAGACCACCGCGCGGACCGGCCAGGGTCTTGTGAGTGGTGGAGGTGACCACGTGAGCGTGGGGAACCGGGTTCGGGTAGACGCCAGCGGCGATCAGACCAGCCACGTGGGCCATGTCGACGAACAGGTAGGCACCGACCTTGTCGGCGATTTCGCGCATGCGGGCCCAGTCAACGATGCCGGAGTAGGCGGAGAAGCCACCGATCATCATCTTCGGCTTGTGCTCGACAGCCTGACGTTCCATGTCGTCGTAGTCGATCTTGCCGGACTCATCGATACCGTAAGGCACGATGTTGTAGAGCTTGCCGGAGAAGTTGACCGGAGAGCCGTGGGTCAGGTGACCGCCGTGGGCCAGGTTCATGCCCAGTACGGTGTCGCCCGGCTGCAGCAGAGCCATGTAAACGGCGCTGTTGGCCTGGGAGCCGGAGTGCGGCTGCACGTTGGCGTAAGTGGCACCGAACAGCTCTTTGGCGCGCTCGATAGCCAGGGTTTCGACCACATCCACATACTCGCAACCACCGTAGTAACGCTTGGAGGGGTAACCTTCAGCGTACTTGTTGGTCAGCTGGGAGCCCTGGGCTTCCATGACACGGGGGCTGGTGTAGTTCTCAGACGCAATCAGCTCGATATGCTCTTCCTGACGACGGGTTTCGTCTGTGATGGCCTGCCACAATTGCGGATCATAATTGGCGATGGTCATGTCACGTTTCAACATCCGTTTCTCTCCTGAAAATCGTTTGCGCGTTAGGTGAAGTGGGCGCGGGCATTGTAACGTGAGCTGGATCAAAGAGACAGTCCAACCACCTAAAAAAATGTTGAATTTATGTTGTAAAAAGCAAGATTCCCTCCCCGTTCAATACCCTGGCCGCTCCGCCAAACGATACATTTTTCATCCCGCGGCGGGCGGGCAAAACCCGAAGGGGATCACAACGCCCTCTTTATCCATCCTGTAACATATTCATTCGAAACAAATTTAATGATGATGGAGCTGATTGCAGCCATGCATCCGAGGGGCTGCACCTAACCGGAGGAGTTCAAGATGGACCATCTGCTGACATTCGTGATCCTGGCTGTCTTTTTTCTGTTCTACTGGGTCTACTACACCAGCCAACGCAAACATGTCCCCACCACCTCGTGGGATCAACTCCCCACCAAAGCCGAATATCTGGCGGCCCACCCTGAATCAGTCGATGGCGACATCATCTTCTGTTATCACTGCGGCCACCACGAGTTGCTGGAGGTAGGCATGGTGCACCTGACCGATTTTCGCCGGGAATGGGTCTGTGCCAAGTGCAAGCAGGTGCTATTTCGGGATATCGAATAAACGGCGCAGGGACTGTCCACCCCCTATGAACGTTGTACATCGCCAGCAGGGATCAGAACGGCGAATCCCTGTTGGCCGCCAGCCACAGCTGCAACCCGCTCACCGCCGCGTCAAATTGCGCCCCGATTGTCGCAGGCTCACCGCCCCCCGCCTCAAGAGCCGCACAGTGGCTGGCAAATTCGGTCAACCCCAGCGCCAGCGCACTCCCCTTTAGCTTGTGCGCCAGCTGACGTTGCTCACTACCCTCACCCTGAGCCAACTTATCCACCAACACCCGCCCTTGCGACTCAAACAGCGCGACCAGCTGGCGGATCCGCACCATGCCGAGCAGGGGCAGATCGTCATCCAGCACCGGATTGGCCCACTCAGGCTGTTTAGTTGAGGGCACGGCAGCTAGCTGCACAGGCGGCTCGATAGAGGCGCCCTCTTGCCGAAACAGCTGATCGATGGCGTTCGCCAGCACCGCCAGCCGCACCGGCTTGCCGACAAAATCGACAAACCCGGCGGCAAGGCAGTGGCGGATATCCTCCGGATACATCTGGGCCGAGATGGCGATGGCGGGCAGCGACCGCTCATGCATCTCCTCGCTGATGGCTGCCAGATCCTCGCGCAGGGTCATACCGTCCATATCGGGCAGATTGATATCGAGCAGCGCCAGCTCGAAGGGGCGCTCGGTCACCAGCGCCAGTGCGCTGCGACCATCCTCCGCCAGGGTGACGCGATGGCCGAGGCGGGTCAGCATGCCGTGCGCCACCAACCGGTTGATCTCGTTATCCTCCACCAGCAGGATGTCACGGGACTGACCAAGGTGCAGCGGTTGCGCCTCGGCAGGCAGCTGGGCACTCGAGCGTTGCAAGGGCAGGCTGAAGCTGAATTCACACCCCTTGCCCGGTTCGCTGACAAGGTTCAGCTCGCCCCCCATGGCAGTCACCAGCTTGCGGCTGATCGCCAGTCCCAGCCCGGTGCCGCCCTGATGGCCTATATCACGCTTGCGCTGGCGAAACGCCTCGAACACCGCCTCCTGCTCATCGGCCGGAATGCCGGGGCCGGTATCGCGCACCACGAAGCGGATGCAGGGCTCGGCGCAAGGGCCTTGGCAGGCAAGAGGCGCCACCGTCAGGGTAATCTGGCCACGGGCGGTAAACTTGACTGCATTGCCGAGCAAGTTGCCGAGCACCTGGCGCAGCTTGCCCAGATCCCCCTCGACCACAGGCGCCAGCTCGGGCGCATATTCCAGCGCCAGAGTGACCCCCTTGGCCGCTGCCTTTGGCCGAAACAACGCGCTCAGCTCATCCACCAGCAGGAACAGGGGGAAGGGCTCACGGCGCGCCTCCACATGGCCCGCCTCTATCTTGGAGTAGTCGAGAATGTCGTTGAGGATCTCCAGCAGGGATTCGCCACTGTGCTCGATGGCGGCCAGATAGCGCTGCTGGGTATCGCTCAGGTGGGTATCTTCCAGCAGCGTCAGGCCCCCGAGAATGCCGTTCATGGGGGTGCGGATCTCGTGGCTCATGGTGGCGAGAAACACCGACTTGGCGCGGTTGGCCTGTTCTGCCTCGGCGCGGGCCTGCCGCTGCTTCTCCACCTCCTCATTGAGCCGCTCGTTGGCGTGGCTGAGCTGGCCGGTGCGCTCCTCGACCCGCGATTCCAGCTCGCGCTGATAGCGGCCCAGCTCCACCGCATTGTCACGAAACACCTGCAGGGCCCGCCCCAACTCCGCCAGCTCATCGCGCCCGGTACTGGCGATCGGCTCAAGGGGAGCCAGATCACCGCGCGCCAACCGGCTCATCCCCGCCACCGCCCGTTGCAGCGGCCAGACGATCCGGCCGTAGACCATGCGCCACATCAACAGCATCAGCAATAGCAGGGTGAGTAGGCCAATGGCCATCAACGCCTGCTCCAGCAGCCTGAGGCGCTGGCTTAGCGCCTGCTGGCTCTGCCCCAGCGAATCGCGGGCACGGCTGACCAGCTCTCCGACCTGCTGGTTGAGGCTGCTCATCAGGGCTTCGTTGGCATTGGCCAGCACCCGCAGCGCCTCCCCCTTGCCGAGCCAGTCGCTGCGCAATTGCATCAGCTTGTCACTCTGTGCCAGCACGGTCAGCGCCTGCTCCACCGCCTGCCGGCGGGCCGGATCGGTCACCGCCCCGGCCCGCAGTTGCAAGATGGCCAGCTCCCGCTGCCCCTCCTGCAACAGGGCCTGCAATTGCCCCTGCTGTTCGCTGCGCCACATCTCCTCGATACGCTGCTGCTGCATCAGGGTGCGATGACGCAGCTCGGTCATCTGCTCCAGCCAGTCGAGATCCTGCTCCAGCAGGCGGTCCAGCGTCCGGGTCGCCTGCGCACCTTGCTGTTGGTAGAGGGAACCCAACCCCGCCACCATCACGGTTTCGGCATTCTCCATCTGGCTGCGCGCCAGCTCGGCGATCTGTCCGGCCGCCGCCACCAGACGGGCCCGCTGCGCCTCCCCTTGCGCCATCAGGGTCAATCTTTCCCCCACCAGCCAGCCCTGCTGGCCCAGATTGCCGATGATGCTCTGGCTGAGCTGATCGAGGCTTGTTGAACCCTGCCCACGGCCGAGTTGCGCCAGCACCTGCTGCAGCTGTTGCCCCTGCAGGGTGAGCAGGCGTCCCTGATGCTCCCGCTCCTGCTCGCTGGTTGCGGTGGCCAGCAGCCGTGACGCGCCCTGGATCTCGCCGCTGAGGCGAGAGAGCGTGCGGGCCAGCTCCTGATCGGCCAGAGTCTGCTGCACCCCTTGCTCCAGCTGGCGCAGATGGCTAAGCCCCACCCAACCCAGCAGGGAGGCACTCAGTGTGAGTAATGCCATCAAGGAGAAGGCCAGCAGCAACTTGCCACCCAGGCCGGAAAAGATTCTCACGGGAAGTCCCTTGGTTGTGGTCGGCTTTGACCGGATAATATGGCCCAACACTTTAACAAAACCCCTGACCATGCGAAGCGTCTATCTCTCCCCGTTGTTGCTGATCTGGTTGCTAATGCTTCCCCGCGCCGCCCTCGCCTTTGCGGTCGATATCTGGCCCGGCGGCGAATTCAGCGGCCAGCCGCTGCGCCAGCAGTGGCAGGAACCCGCCGCCGCAACCAAACCGCTGACCCTCTGTGCCCTCTACCCCCATCTGCGCGACGCCTACTGGCTTTCGGTCAATCAGGGCATGGTGGACGAAGCGAAGCGGCTGGGAGTCAAGTTGCAGATCCACGAAGCGGGGGGCTATGGCGCCCTCGTCGAGCAGCGTCAGCAGTTGCTGCGCTGCGTGCAGGAAGGGAGCGACGCCATCTTGCTCGGCGCGGTGAGCTATCAGGGCTTGCGCGAGGCCATCAAGGTCACGCCGCTGCCGCTCTTTGGGCTGGTCAACGATCTGCCCAGCGGTCTGGTGCAGGCCAAGGTGGGGGTCTCCTGGTACCAGATGGGCTGGCAAATCGGCCACTGGCTGGCGCAGCGCCACCCCGCCGGCAGCAAACCGGTCTCGGTTGCCCTCTTCCCCGGCCCGCAGGCAAGCGGCGGCAACAACTTCGTCGAGCCGGGCTTTGCCGATGCCATCAAAGGGAGCGCCATCAAGCTTGTCACCACCGAGCGCGGCGACAACAGCCGGGAAATCCAGCGCACGCTGGTACAGCAGACGCTGGCCCGCTATCCCGACCTCGACTATCTGGTGGGCGGCGCCATCGCCGCCGAAGTGGCGGTCAACGAACTGGCGCAGCGCCATCTCGACAGGCCCCGGGTGCTGAGCACCTACTTCAGCCACGGGGTACAGCGGGGCCTGCGACGGGGCAAGATCCTGGCCGCCAACAGCGATCAGATGCGGCTGCAGGGGCGTCTTGCGGTCGCTCAGGCGGTCTGCCTGCTGCAACACCCTGATGCCAATGCCGAGCAGTGCCCGCGGGTGATGGGGCCACCCATTCTGACGCTGTCTGCACCGCTGGCCGACCCCGCCGAGTCCCTCTCGGATGGCGCTTTTCGCCCCGTCTATCGGGTCGAATAGCCGTTCCAAATCCGATCAGCACACTCAAGGAGAAGAGATGAAAGAGTTACATGCCAGCTGCCTGTGCGGCGCCGTCGCCCTGACCCTGCCGGATCAGTTCGACTATATGGGGAACTGCCACTGCAGCGAATGCCGCAAGTTTTCAGGGGGAGATTACGCCTCGGTCGGCGGACTGGATGGCAACAAGGTCACCATAGTGAAAGGGGAAGAGGCCATCGGCCGCTACCGCAAATCGGCAGAGACCACCCTGGCCTTCTGTCGTCACTGCGGCTCCAGCCTGTTCAGCCAGAAGAGCAGCAGCGGCAAGATCAACCTGCGCCTCGGGGTACTGGACGATGTGCCGAGCCAGCGACCCGCGTTTCACATCTTCGTCGGATCCAAGGCGCCCTGGCACCAGATTGGCGACGACTGCCCGCAATTTGATACCCGCCCGCCGGTCTGATACCCGGTCAAACAGGTCAAGGCCACCGTAACGGGCTCAGGAGGCTATCTCACCGGCAAACAGATAGCCTTCACCATGGACGGTGACAAACAGCTGGGGATCCCGCGGATCCGCTTCCATCTTGCCGCGCAGCCGCCGGATCAACACGTCTATGGTGCGATCGCTCGGGCCATCGCCGCGATGGCTGATGAGGGTCAGGATCCGCTCCCGACTGAGCACCCGCCCGGCATGGGCGACAAAAGCCACCAGCACTTCATATTCCGCCTTGGTCAGACGCACCGGCACTCCGTCCTTGCTGAGCTGGCGACGGGGAATGTCAAAACGCCAGGGGCCAAAGCGCACCGCATCGTCAGCCACCGAAGGCTCGCTCGGCGCGGCGGCCGCCAGCGAGATCCGCCACAGCAGATTCTTGACCCGCACCAGCAGTTCCCTGAGCTCGAACGGCTTGGTGACATAGTCGTCGGCCCCCATCTCGAGGCCGACAATCCGGTCCACCGCATCGCTGCGGCCAGTGACCAGAATGATCCCCACCGTGCTGCGCGCCCGCAGTTCACGGGTCAGCAGCAGACCATCTTCCCCCGGCAGGTTGATATCCAGCATCACCAGATCGACCGTCTGCTCCGCCAGCACGGCGCGCATCTCCTGGCCATTTTCGACCGCCGTCACCCGATAGCCCTCCCGCTCGAAATAGCCGGTCAGCTTCTCGCGGGTAACCGCATCATCTTCAACAACCAGAATGTGGTAGCTCATGGGCAGGGTTCACGATGGTCGACAAGGGAGGATTATTCTATTCACATTTTGTCATAAATACCCCTATTTCATTAATTTGTGGCGGCAGCCCTGTTCACAACGCCTCCCTATCATGGCTCCCATCAAAAAAGTGATGTGAGAGAGCATGATGAAAAAACTGTGGCACTTCCTGCGCACCCCCAGCCGTCGCTGGTCGGTACTGGCGCTGCTTCTGGTGGGCGTCGGCGTCACCCTCGCGGGCACCGTCGGCCTGCACTATGGCTTTGAGAAAACCAGCAGCCTCGAATTCTGTATCTCCTGCCACTCCATGAAAGACACCGTCTATCCGGAGTACAAGGAGTCCATCCACTTCAAGAATGCCTCAGGAGTACAGGCGGTCTGTACCGACTGTCACCAGCCGAAGGACTTTGTCGGCAAGGTGGCCCGCAAGATGGAGGCGGCCAACGACCTCTATCAGGAGTACATAGGCCACAGCATCGACACCCAGGAGAAGTTCGAGGACCGGCGTCTCCATCTGGCCGAGAAGGTGTGGGCACGGATGAGCAGCCAGAACTCCAAGACCTGCAAGTCCTGCCACAGCTACGACAACATGGATCACGCCAAGCAGTCCCCGGCGGCAGCGCTGGCGATGAAAGATGCGGCGGCGAAGAACATGAACTGCATCGAGTGCCACAAAGGCATCGCCCACGAACTGCCCAACATGGCGGGGGGCTTCCGGGCCACTTACGCCACCCTGGTTAACGACGCGCAAGAGGCGCCAGCCGCCGAGACCCTCTACAACCTGGGTGAAAAAGATCTCTACGCCAGCGAACAGAGCAGCGACCCGGTCGGCAAACTGCTGCCCGCCTCCCGCATCGACGTCGTAGACCGCAGCGGCGATCGCCTCAAGGTGACCATCGAAGGGTGGCGCGAGAGCGATGGCAAGGGCCGGGTGCTGAGCGAATACATGGGCAAGCGGGTCTTCGTCGCCACCATCCGTGACGAACTGAAAGCGAGCGAGAAAGTGCTCAAGCAGGAGACCGACAGCGCCACCCATATCAAGTGGGAGCAGGTTCAGGTGCAGGCCTGGGTCGATGGCAAGGGCTTTGAGTCCTCGCTCAAGCCGATCTGGGATTACGCCGGCGAGATGTACAAATCCACCTGCAACTCCTGCCACGGCGCGCCGGATCCCGCTCACTTCACTGCCAACGGCTGGATTTCGGGACTCAAGGCGATGTCTGCCTACTATCGCCTGAGCAAGGAAGAGGAGCGCACCCTGCTCAAATACCTGCAAAACCATGCCGCCGATACCGGTGGTCAGGGCAGCCACTAAGTCCGGATTCGAAAGAGGAATAACAAGATGATCAATATTTCCCGTCGTGGTTTTCTGGGTGGCTTGCTGGCCAGCGGTGCCTCTGCCCTGATCGGCCCCTCCCTGCTCGGTCGCGCCGTGATGGCTGCCGAGTCTGGCGACAAGCTGGTGCAGTCCGGCTCCCACTGGGGCGCCTTCCGTGCCCGGGTGGTCGATGGGCGCTGGGTCGAGACCCTGCCGTTCGAGCATGACAAGCACCCCACCGACATGCTCAAGGCCTTGAGTGAGGTGGTCTACAACCCCTCCCGCATCCGCTACCCCATGGTGCGGCTGGACTGGCTACGCAAGGGCCACCAGTCCGACACCAGCGAACGCGGCCAGAACCGCTTCGTGCGGGTCACCTGGTCCCAGGCGCTGGACTTTTTCTATCACGAGCTGGAACGGGTGCAGAAAACCTATGGCCCGAGCGCCCTCTATGCCGGCCACTCCGGCTGGCAGTCGGTGGGCAAACTGCACTCCGCTGGTGCCATGCTCGGACGCGCCATGAACCTGCACGGCACCTATCTGGCCAAGGCCGGTGACTACTCCACCGGTGCCGCCCAGGTGATCCTGCCCCACGTGGCGGGCGCCATGGAGGTATACGAGCAGCAGACCTCCTGGCCGCTGGTGCTGGAACACAGCAAGACCATCGTTATCTGGGGCTCCGATCCCATCAAGAACCTGCAGGTGGGCTGGCTGGTGCCGGATCACAGCGTCTACGACTACTGGGCGCAGTTGAAAGAGAAGGTGGCCAAAGGCGAGATCCGGGTGATCAGTGTCGATCCGGTCAAATCCAAGACCCAGAAGTACCTCAATTGCGATCAGGTGACCCTGAATCCGCAGACCGACGTACCGCTGATGCTGGGCATCGCCCACACCCTCTACAGCGAGAAGCGCCACGACGAGGCGTTCCTGAAGAACTACACCACCGGCTTTGACAAGTTCCTGCCCTACCTGCTGGGCACCAGCGATGGTCAGGTGAAGGATGCCGAGTGGGCCGCCGCCATCTGTGGCGTACCAGCCGAGACCATCCGCGAGCTGGCCCGCGCCATGAGCAGTGGTCGTACCCAGCTTATCGGCGGCTGGTGTGTGCAACGCATGCACCACGGCGAGCAGTACGCCTGGATGCTGGTGGTACTGGCCTCGATGATTGGCCAGATCGGCCTGCCGGGGGGCGGTTACGGCTTTGGCTGGCACTACAACGGAGCGGGCACCATCACCTCCAGCGGCCCCATCATGTCCGGTTTCAGCTCGGTAATTCCCGGGGTCAAGCCGCTCCATGACGGCGACTGGAAGGGCTACTCCAAGTACATTCCGGTAGCCCGTTTCGTCGACTGCATCCTCAATCCGGGCAAGCAGATCGCCTTCAACGGCCAGACCATCACCTACCCCCACATGAAGATGGCGGTGTTCTGCGGCAACAACCCGTTCCACCACCAGCAGGATCGCAACAAGATGGTCGCGGCTTGGCACAAGCTGGAAACCGTGGTCAGCATCGATCACCAGTGGACCGCCAGCTGCCGCTTCGCCGATATCGTGCTGCCCGCCACCACCACCTATGAGCGCGATGACATCGAGCAGTGGGGCTCCCACTCCAACGCGGGCATTCTGGCCATGTACAAGGTGGTAGAGCCGCTGTTCGAGGCGCGCGATGACTACGACATCTTCGCCGATCTCTGCCGTCGCTTCGGTCGCGAGGCCGAGTTCACCGGCGGCAAGAGCAAGCTGGAGTGGATCCAGAGCATCTATGACGACGCCCGCCTGCAGGGCCGCGGCATCGGCATTCGACTGCCCCGTTTCAGCCAGTTCTGGCACGGCGAAGGCTTCGTCACCTTCCCGGCGGGCCAACCCTGGGTGCGCCACGAGTCGTTCCGTCAGGAGCCGGATCTGGAGCCACTGGGTACCCCGTCCGGCCTTATCGAGATCTACTCCAAGACCATTGCCGACTACGGCTATGGGGATTGCCCGGGCCACCCGGTCTGGATCGAACCCTACGAGCGCTCCCACGGCGGGCCGGGCAGCAAACAGTACCCGCTGCACCTGCAATCCTGCCACCCGGACAAACGGCTGCACAGCCAGCTCTGCTCCTCCGACAACTATCGCGCCACCTACACGGTACAGGGTCGCGAGCCTGTCTACATGAATCCGCAGGATGCCAAATCCCGCGGCCTCAAGGACGGCGATCTGGTGCGGGTGTTCAACGGTCGCGGTCAGGTATTGGCCGGGCTGGTGGTGAGCGATGACTACGCCCCCGGCGTGGTGCGCATTCAGGAAGGAGCCTGGTATGGCCCGCAAGAGGGTGGCAAGGTAGGGACGCTCTGTACCTACGGCGATCCCAACGTGCTGACCGCCGACATCGGCTCCTCCAGCCTGGCGCAGGCCACCACGGCCCATACCGCGCTGGTGGAGATCGAGAAGTTCCGCGGGCAGGCACCCGCCGTCACTGCCTTCGGCGCGCCGGAATCGGCCAAGGGCATCGACCCTATGTTCCCGGCACTCTGACCCCTGGGGGACGAAAGCGCCCCCTTGAGTTTCCTTTATTTTTAAAGTCGTTAGAATCGGGAGCCATCAAGGCTCCCGATTGCCATCCACGGAGGAAAAATGCAGGAATTTATGGCTACCAGCGAACGCCGGGCCGAACTCTACTGGTGGTTCTCCACCCTGTTCGCCGCCGAACTCAGTGATGAGCAGATCGCCGAATATGACACCTATGATGTGCGAAGCTTCCTGAAAAGCCTCTCCACCCTGGATCCGATGCGCGAAGCCGTGGCCGAACTCAACGAGGCCATCGCCCGCCTGCTGGTGCGCCCGGATCGCCAGCTGGAACTGGCCGCCGACTTCGCCGGCCTGTTTCTGGTGGATCCCAAACAGGGCGCCCTGCCCTACGAATCGCTCTATCGTGGTGAGGCCAAGCTGCTGATGCAGGCCCCGATGGCCGAGATGCAGGCCCGCCTCGATCGCCTCGGCATCAATGTCAGCGACAAATACAAAGAGCCTGCGGATCATCTGGCCATCGAGCTGGATCTGATGGGCAATCTCATCATCCGCGCGGCGGAAGCCAAGAGCGCAGCCGAGCGGGAACGCTGGCTCGACGAGCAGGAAGCGCTGCTGCACGGCCATCTGCTGGGGTGGTTTGACAAGTTCGAAAGCGCCTGTCGCGCCGCCGACCGGTTTGGCTTCTACGGCGCCAGTGCCCGCCTGCTGGGGGTCTTCCTCAAGATGGATGCCAACTACCTCTCTCTGGTCAAACCGGCACCGTCCGCCGACTGAGTCCGCGATGAAGACAGCCCTGCTTCTGATTGCATGCTGGCTGCTGGCCCTGATCCCACTGGATCAGGGCATTACTCCCCTGATTGCGCTGCTGTTCAACCCGGATCGCGAGCTCTACGGCACCGCCCAGCTCACCGGCTTTGCCGGCATCCTGCTCACCCTCTACCTTGCCAATCTCGGCGTCGAGGTGGTGTTGCGCCGCCGCTTCCAGATTGCCGGCATGCTGGCGCTGCTGGCCGCCTGGATCGACTTCATCAACAGCAGCGGCAGCGAGTCGCACTTCCTGCTGCTCTATCTGCTTGCCCTCCCGTTCCATCTGCTCGGCTGGCTGGTACTGGTGCGCGGCATTCAAGCGTTTGGTCGCCAGAAGGGATAACCACTCGCCCCTTTTTCCATCCTTTTTATCAGGTTTTTCTGCCTATTCTTGCCGTCAAAACAACCAGATAACTCCGCTTGACTCCCGGCCAAACAGTTCGTGCCATACTGACAACTGATGCAAGTGATAAAACAATCAATGCCGAGGTCATCATGGATGGGAAGCTTTTCAACGCCGACACCGAGGCAATGTTGACCCAGCTGTCAGATCACACCGTCCTGGAACAGCTGATGGATAATGCCCCTCTGGGCATCGGCGTCTTTGACTGCGAATTTCGCTACCGTAAAGTCAATCAGGTGCTGGCCGACATCAATGGCAAAAGCATCGAGGAGCATCAGGGCAAGCACCTCAGAGAGGTGGTTCCCAAGCTGGCACCGACGCTGGAGCCCATGTTTCAGCAGATCATGCGCAGCGGCCTGCCCTACGTGGATATCGCCATCACGGGCCAAACCGCGGCGTACGACAGCAGCTCCCGCCGTTTTCAGGCTACCTACAGCCCGATGCGTGATGAGAAAGGGGAACTGAACGGTATCCTCGCCATCGTACGGGACATCACCGAGCAGTACGAAACCGAACAACGGCTGCAGCTGGCAATGCGAGCAGCCCAAATCGGGGTGTGGGAATGGCACGTTGCGGAAGACAGACTGCTGTTCGACGGCCAAATTGAGCCGCTGCTGGGCATCGAGGCCAACCAGTTCCACGGCGGGCTGCAAGCGTTCGTCGACTGTTTTGAACCGGAATCCGGCAGCCAGCTCAAGGCCGCCCTGCAAAGTCATGACCCCATCCATCTCACCCTGAGCTACCTCACCGCGCTCAACGAGCGCCACTGGGTCGATATTCATGCCGACCATGTCCCCGCCACCGAGTCGGTCGGCCACCGGGTCATGGGGGTCATTCACAATGCCACCGCCCGCCGCCGTCAGGAGGAGCGGCTCCATCAGGCCAACGTGGTATTCGATACCACGGCCGAGGGGATCATCATCCTCGACAGCGAACACCATATTCTGTCGGTCAACCCGGCCTTCACCATGCTGACCCAATACAATGCCGAGGAGGTGATAGGCCGTACCCCGGATATCATCATGCATCCCAGGCGCTACACCGACCTCGACTATCCCTGGTATCACCTGCGCCCCGGCAACAACGCCTGGCATGGCGAGATGGTTTGTCTGCGCAAGGATGGCAGCTACTTCTCCTCCTGGCAGCAGATCAGCGCTGTCTATGACAACTTCAACAACACTACTCACTATGTGATCGCCCTTTCCGACATCAGCGCCATTCGCAAGGTGGAGGCCGAACTGAATCACCTTGCCTATCACGATCCCCTGACCGAGCTGGGCAATCGTCATCTGTTGCAGGAGCGGCTAGCCCTTGAGCTGAAAACCGCGCAGCTCAATCGCAAACGGTTGGGGCTGCTCTTTATCGATCTGGATGGCTTCAAGCTGATCAACGACAGCCTGGGCCACGGAGTTGGCGATGAGCTACTCAAGCGGCTGGCAGAGCGGATCCGCGGCTGCCTGCAGCACAACGATCTGGCGACCCGCCTCGGGGGAGACGAGTTTCTGGTGCTGATCCCCTATCTGGAGGAGCCTGACGAGCTAGCAACCCTCGCCAATACCCTGCTGACCGTGTTGCGTGAACCGGTTGAGCTGGCCCATGAGCTGGTGGCAATCTCGGCAAGTATCGGTATCGCCATCTATCCCGATCATGCAGACAGCCCGGAAACCCTGGTCAGCGCCGCCGACAGCGCCATGTACGAGGCGAAAAGTCAGGGGCGCAATGGATTCCAGTTCTATACCCCCTGCATGGCGGCTCGAGCCCGCGAGCGGATGCAGATTGAGCAGGGTCTGCTCAAGGCCCTGGAGCTCGAACAGCTCTGCATTTTCTATCAACCCATGACCAATCTGGCCAACGGCCACCTGAGTGGACTGGAAGCCCTGCTGCGCTGGCAGCATCCGAATGAGGGAATGATAGCGCCGACCCGTTTTATTCCGGTGGCAGAGGAGTGCGGCCTGATCGAGAAAATTGGGGAGTGGGTGATGCGCAACGCCTGCGAGCAGGGACAAAACTGGCTGGCCGCCGGACTGCCGGTGCCTCGCTTGTCAGTCAACGTCTCAGTGCGGGAAATGCGCTCCCCGGGCTACGTTGAACGGGTCGCCGCTATTCTGGCCGAGACCGGATTTCCACCAGAACGGCTGGAGATTGAAGTGACGGAGAGCATCATCCAGCGGGTCGAACAGAGTTTGGATCTCTTTACCCGCCTGAAAAATCTCGGCGTGCAGATTGCCATCGATGACTTTGGCACCGGCTTCTCGTCACTGAGTCTGCTCAAGACCCTGCCGATCGATCGCATCAAGATCGACCGGGCGTTTGTGCAGGCATTACCGGAAGACAAGAACAGTCGGGAGCTCTGCCGCACCATCATCAATCTGGCCGACAGTCTGGATATGGAGGTCACCGCCGAAGGGATTGAAACCAAGGCACAACACGCCTTTTTGCAGTCACTCAACTGCGGCGAAGGACAGGGTTATCTGTTCAGCAAACCACTGCATGTAGAACAGATGCACGAACGCTTGGATTGCCAAAACGTTCAACATTAGCGATACCAAGGAAACAAACGGCCAATCAAACTACTTTCCAAACGTCAGGGTAGGAACACCACCATTATCCAGGTCATTGGCCATGCGAGTGAGCGGTGAGTCGCCAGAGTAACGGGATCCTGGCTCACTGAGGGAAAACTTGGTTCCCGACTTTTTGTCCTGCCATGCATGACCAAGCTGATCAGCAACCCGCTCCCGCACAGTCAGTGAAGGCTCCTGGTGTGTAATCGCAAACTCTTTGGGAGGGTTGTCTGCAAGAACAGTCGTATCAAACTGCCACAGGGATGCACAGAGCAATAGAGAGAACATAACTACCTCCATCCATCGAAGTCCTCCTTTTTACCGACTCACTGCGTGAGTGTCACCCATAACCCTGTAACCAAATGTTGCTGTCTATCCAAAAGTCTAATTGCCCCCATCAGCCAAAGGTATAAGTTGTTACTTAATTATTAAAAGTATGTATTCAAAGGAGTGAGTGATGAGCGAGAGCAAGGTCTACCCGGTCAAACCCCACATCAGCAGCAATGCACTGCTCGACAAGGGCGACTACGCCGCCATGTATCAGGCCTCCGTCGAGGATCCCGATACCTTCTGGGGAGAGCAGGGAAAAATTCTCGACTGGATGAAACCCTATACCAAGGTCAAGAACACCTCCTACGATCCGGGCCATGTCTCCATCAAATGGTTTGAAGATGGCCAGCTCAACGTCTCGGCCAACTGTCTCGATCGCCATCTCGCCGAACGGGGTGACAAGGTCGCCATCATCTGGGAAGGGGACAACCCCGCCGAAGATCGCAAACTCACCTACCGCGAACTGCACAGCGAAGTGTGCAAGTTTGCCAACGTATTGAAAGCACAAGGGGTACACCGCGGCGATGTGGTCTGCCTCTATATGCCCATGGTGCCCGAAGCCGCCATCGCCATGCTGGCCTGTACCCGCATCGGCGCGGTACACAGCATCGTATTCGGCGGCTTCTCGCCGGAAGCGCTGGCTGGTCGCATCATCGACTCGGGCTCGCGCATCGTCATCACCGCCGACGAGGGGCTGCGTGGTGGCCGTCCGGTGCCGCTCAAGAAGAATGTGGATGAAGCGCTCACTAACCCGGATACCCAGGTCAACAAGGTGATCGTGCTCAAGCGCACCGGCGGCAATGTCGCCTGGCACAACCACCGCGACATCTGGTGGCACGAAGCGACCGCCACCGTCAGCAGCGACTGCCCGCCCGAGGCGATGAACGCCGAAGATCCGCTCTTTATCCTCTATACCTCCGGCTCCACCGGCAAACCCAAGGGTGTGCTGCACACCACTGGCGGCTATCTGGTTTATGCCACCCTCACCTTCAAATATGTGTTCGACTACCACGAAGAGGATATCTACTGGTGTACCGCCGATGTGGGCTGGGTCACCGGCCACTCCTATCTGGTCTACGGGCCGCTCGCCAATGGTGCCACCACCATCATGTTCGAAGGGGTGCCCAACTACCCGGCCACCAACCGCATGAGTCAGGTGGTGGACAAGCACCAGGTCACCATCCTCTATACCGCCCCCACTGCCATCCGCGCCCTGATGGCCAAGGGTAACGAAGCGGTCACCGGCACGTCACGCCAGAGCCTGCGCATCATGGGTTCGGTGGGTGAACCCATCAACCCGGAAGCCTGGGAGTGGTACTACCGCACCATTGGTGATGAGCGCTGCCCCATTGTCGATACCTGGTGGCAAACCGAGACCGGCGGCATCCTGATTACGCCGCTGCCCGGCGTCACCGACCTGAAACCGGGCTCGGCGACTCGTCCCTTCTTCGGGGTGCAACCGGCGCTGGTCGACAACATGGGCGAGCCGCTGGAGGGGGCCACCGAGGGCAATCTGGTGATCACCGACTCCTGGCCGGGTCAGATGCGCACCGTATTCGGCGATCACGAGCGGTTCGAGCAGACCTACTTCTCCACCTTCCCAGGCCGCTACTTCACCGGCGACGGTGCCCGTCGCGACGAGGACGGCTACTACTGGATTACCGGTCGGGTGGATGATGTACTGAACGTCTCCGGCCACCGCATGGGTACCGCCGAAATTGAATCGGCGCTGGTGGCCCATCCCAAGATCGCTGAAGCCGCGGTGGTGGGGGTTCCTCACGAGATCAAGGGTCAGGGCATCTATGCCTATGTCACCCTGATCGCCGGGGAAGAGCCAAGCCGCGAGCTGCATAAAGAGGTGAAGGAGTGGGTGCGCAAGGAGATTGGCGCCATCGCCACTCCGGATGTCATTCACTGGGCGGAGGGGCTGCCGAAGACCCGTTCCGGCAAGATCATGCGCCGCATCTTGCGCAAGATCGCCACCGGCGAGACCGACAGCCTGGGGGATATCTCCACCCTGGCGGATCCGGGGGTAGTAGACAAACTCATCCGCGAGAAGTCGGAAGCAGCCTGATCCCGCTTCGTTTGTTGCTCAACAAAGCCGGCCCTGTGCCGGCTTTGTCGTTTCTTATCTGCCAGCAAACAGCAAGGTGGCAGCGACGAAGTATCTCAGGTCGAAACGTGCAATAAATAGCCAGATGTAGAGATTAGACCAGTAAAATGCTGCTAATTTTCACGAAATCAATATAATTGCGAAATCTGTGTGCCAGGGCACACCGATTTGCGCAGAAAATGGCTAGATTTCTGGTAGTCCACAAGATAGCTGATAGATAGCAGCATTATCATCGAGGATGTACTCAATATGTCGCAAAATCACCGAATTCTCCTGCTCAACGGACCAAACCTGAATCTGCTGGGCAAACGGGAACCGGGTATCTACGGCAGCAAGACGCTTGATGAGATCGTCGCCGATCTGAAGCTTAACGCCAGCGAACTCGGTGTCACTCTGGAACATCTGCAATCCAATGCCGAACATGAGTTGGTCGGCCGCATCCATCAGGCCATGGGCCAGGTGGATTTTATCATCATCAATCCAGCCGCCTTCACCCACACCAGCGTCGCCATTCGCGATGCGCTGCTGGGTGTCGCCATCCCTTTTATCGAGGTTCACCTGTCAAACGTCCATGCCAGGGAGCCGTTCCGTCATCACTCCTATCTGTCTGATGTCGCCAAAGGGGTCATTTGTGGTCTGGGGGCCGATGGCTACCAATTCGCTTTAACCGCGGCCGTGCACCATCTGCGCGCGGCTTGATAATCACTGATCAGATAAAGAAGAAAGAGAATGCTAATGGATATCCGCAAAATCAAGAAGCTGATTGAACTGGTTGAAGAGTCCGGCATCGCCGAACTGGAGATCTCCGAAGGTGAAGAGTCCGTTCGCATCAGCCGCAACTTCTCCGGTCAGGTGACCACCGCCATGCCGCAGATGATGATGCAGCAAGCCGCTCCGGTTGCCGCACCTGCTGCTGCCGCCCCGGTTGCCGCCGCACCGGCCGCAGATGCCGCCCCGAGCGGTCACCTGATGCGCTCCCCGATGGTTGGCTCCTTCTACCGCTCCTCCAGCCCGGATGCCAAGCCGTTCGCGGAAGTGGGTCAGCAAGTCAATGTCGGCGACACCCTGTGCATCGTCGAAGCCATGAAAATGATGAACCAAATCGAGTCTGACAAGGCCGGTGTGATCAAAGCGATCCTGGTTGAAAATGGTCAGGCCGTCGAATTTGACGAGCCGCTGTTCATCATCGAATAAGGGAAATCGCCACCCATGTTGGACAAAGTAGTCATCGCCAACCGCGGTGAAATTGCCCTGCGGATCCTGCGCGCCTGTAAAGAGCTCGGGATCAAGACAGTGGCCGTTCACTCCACCGCCGACCGGGAGCTCAAGCATGTGCTGCTGGCCGACGAATCCATCTGTATCGGCAGACCGGCCAGTACCGAATCCTACCTCAACGTCCCGGCCATCATCGCCGCCGCCGAGGTAACCGGTGCCGTGGCCATCCACCCGGGTTACGGCTTCCTCTCCGAGAACGCCGATTTCGCCGAAGTGGTCGAAAAATCCGGCTTCATCTTCATCGGCCCGCGCGCCGAGACCATTCGCCTGATGGGTGACAAGGTCTCCGCCATCGAAGCGATGAAGAAAGCGGGCGTACCGTGTGTACCGGGCTCTGACGGCCCCGTCGACAACGACGCCAAGCACAACGCCGCCATTGCCAAGCGCATCGGCTATCCGGTGATCATCAAGGCCGCCGGTGGCGGTGGTGGTCGCGGTATGCGCGTGGTGCGCAATGAAGCGGAACTGGCGGGCGCCATTGCGCTGACCAAATCCGAAGCAGGCCAGTTCTTCAAGAACGACATGGTCTACATGGAGAAGTACCTGGAAAACCCGCGCCACATCGAAATTCAGGTGTTGGCAGACGGCCAGGGCAACGCTCTCTATCTGGGCGAGCGTGACTGCTCCATGCAGCGTCGCCACCAGAAAGTGGTGGAAGAGGCGCCGGCACCCGGCATCACCGCCGAAATGCGCAAGTTCATCGGCGAGCGCTGTGTGCGCGCCTGTATCGAGATCGGCTACCGCGGTGCGGGTACTTTCGAGTTCCTGTACGAGAACGGCGAGTTCTATTTCATTGAAATGAACACCCGTATCCAGGTTGAGCATCCGGTCACCGAGATGGTCACCGGTATCGATCTGATCAAGGAGCAGCTGCGCATCGCCGCCGGCCAGCCCCTGTCAATCACCCAGCAGGATATCCGCATCCGTGGCCATGCCATCGAGTGCCGGATCAACGCCGAAGATCCGGCCACCTTTATGCCCTCTCCGGGTCTGGTGCAGCGCTTCCACGCGCCGGGTGGTCTGGGCGTGCGTTGGGACTCCCACATCTATGCCGGTTACAAGGTACCGCCCCACTACGATTCAATGATCGGCAAGCTGATCTGCTACGGCGAGAATCGTGACATTGCCATCGCCCGTATGCGTCATGCGCTGGACGAGCTGGTGGTGGAAGGGATCAAGACCAACGTACCGCTGCAAAAAGAGATCATGAAAGACGAAAACTTCCAGCACGGTGGCACCAATATCCACTACCTGCACAAGAAGTTAGGTCTGTAAGGATCGCTGATAGAGACCCGATGACATTGCACGGTGGCAGTACCAACGCCCACTATCTGCACAAGAAGTTGGGTCTGTAAGGATCGCTGATAGAGACCGGACTTCCGATGGAAGTCTGCTCCGCAAGGAGCCTCTGCTGAAAAAGGGCCATGGCGACATGGCCCTTTTTTGTTATCCTTGTGCCGTCCTGAATATGGTTTACACCTTTCCCCCCCAATAAATGGAGAACCCGATGGGACAAGGTGTGAAACGGACACAGCGCGATTACT
>NZ_JBSTYQ010000019.1:0-97043 GCF_054052385.1 Aeromonas sp. 25-AL00135
AAACCGCCCCCCCCCCCCCATAAAAATTCTTTTTCCCCCCCCGCGCCCCACCAATTGGCCCCCCCGCGTTTCATCTCTCCTTTCGCTTGCGCCTCTCGGCGCCGACGCCATCTTTTGTTATGATCTACAGCAACTTAAATTCAGCCACACGGCTATCAAGACGAGGTCAGCAATGAAAGTAGGCATTATCGGCGCCATGGAGCAAGAAGTAGCCCTGCTGCGCAGCCAGATGAGCAACCCCACCACCCTGCAACTGGGCGGCTGCGAGTTCTATCAAGGGATGCTGGCAGGCAAAGAGGTGATCCTGACCCGCTCCGGTATCGGTAAGGTCGCCGCCAGCGTGGCCACCAGCCTGCTGCTGGAAAAATTCGCCCCCGACTGCGTCATCAATACCGGCTCTGCGGGCGGCTTTGCCCAGGATCTGCACATCGGTGATGTGGTGATTGCCAGCGAGATGCGTTTCCACGATGTGGACGTGACCGCCTTTGGTTACGAGATGGGCCAGATGGCGCAGCAACCCGCCGCCTTCCCCTGCGACGAGAAACTCATCGCGGTCGCTCAGGATTGCATCGCCGAGCAGGGCAAGCACCAGACCAAGGTCGGCCTTATCTGCACCGGCGATCAGTTCATGTGCAAACCGGACGCCATCGCCAAGGCTCGCGCCGATTTCCCGCAGATGCTGGCGGTCGAGATGGAAGGTGCCGCCATCGGTCAGGTGTGCCACATGTTCAAGGTGCCCTATCTGGTGGTGCGTGCCATGTCCGATATCGCTGGCAAGGAACAGGTTGAATCCTTCGATGCCTTTATCGAAGTGGCCGGCAAGCACTCCGCCGAAGTGATCATCAAGATGCTCGGCAAGCTGTGATCGAGACCGGCTCGCTTGATTTGATGGCCGACGCCCTCCTCTCGACGATGGCGGCTATTCTGGTAGGTGCTGCTCTGCTGGAGGCGGTGATCCCGTGGCCATCCCATCTGCGTCTTTCGGCCGTCACGCCACTGCTGACCCGGCTGGGTCACAAGGTGCACAGAGCCGATGGCACGCCACGCCAGCAGCTGCAAGCAGGTATGCTGGCGATGCTGGTAGTCTGGCTCCCCTGCGCTGCCGGGCTCTGGTCGCTGCGCAATCTGGCCCTGAGCGAGCCGCTCTTCGACCTGCTGTTCCTGCTGCTGATGCTCGAATCCCGTCCACTGCGCGAACTCGCCCATGCCACTCGCTCGCTCGCCACCCAGGAGACCCTGCCGCTGGCAAGATTGCAGTCTGCCCACTGGCTCAAACGGGAAACCGGCAAACTCTCTGCCATGGGGCTCGCCAAAGCGGTGACGGAGAGCTGCGCCCTGCGTCTGGTCGGCCAATGGGCTGGCCCGCTGCTGGGATTTGCTCTGGCTGGCGTACAGGGCGCCCTGCTCTGGCGGCTGGTGCAGCTGATGAATCAGAGCTGGAGTCGCAAAGATCCCGCCTTCGAACACTTTGGTCGCGCCGCCAGCGCCCTCTATCAGGGGCTCAATGCCTCCGTCATTTTGCTGCTGGCGCTGCCACTGCTGGCAAGCCGTCTCAAACAGGCCGCACAGCTGCTGCGCAGTGGCGCGCTCTGGCCCTATCCCGCCATGGGGATGCTGCTCACTCTGCTGGCCGAAAAGTGCCGATTCCGAGTTGGTGGCCCTCGCTACTATCAAGGGACTCTCCAGCGCTGGCCCGTCATCGGCACTGGTGCTGAACCAGATAGCGAGTCACCGCGCAAGGTGCTCAATATTCTGCAAGCAATAGGTTGGGGCTGGTTGATGCTGGCGCTGATTATCACGGTAGCGGGGTTATTTCATGGGTAGGGTGTTGCGCTTGCCGATCTGGCTGCCCTGCGTGCTGCTTGCCTGGTTGCCCGGTGTCCTGCAGGCCGCGACCCCGAACCGGGTGGTGAGCGTGGTGCCACATCTTACCGAGCTGCTTTATGACATCGGAGCCGGTGACAAGCTGGTCGCCATCGACGATGCCTCCGACTATCCTGCCGAGGTCAAAACCAAACCAAAGGTAGCGAATTATCGCAGCATCAACGTCGAGGCGCTGCTGGCGCAAAAGCCGGATCTCATTCTCGGCTGGCGCTCGGCTCAATCACGGATGCTGGCCCCGTTGGAGCAGCTGGGTATCCCGGTTTTCTACTCAGAGCCTACCGATTTTGCCTCGCTGGCCACCGAGATGCGGGCTCTCGGCAAATTGCTGGGAGTGGAAACGAGTGCCAACGAAGCCGCCGATCGCTATCTGGCACGCCTGCATTCCCTGCAACAGCGCTATGGCAGGCCAACCGGCGTCAAGGTGTTCTACCAGCTCTGGTACCCGCCGCTCACCAGCGTGAGCGGCAACGCCTGGCCTGCGCAGGCCATCGAACTTTGCGGCGGACTCAACGTTATGAGCAATGCCAGAACGCCCTATCCTCAGGTGAATATTGAACAGGTCATCAGGGCCAACCCCGCGCTGATTCTGGCAGGGAGTCAAGATCCTGACGCCCTGCGTCATTGGCAAAAGTGGCCCAATCTGGACGCGGTGCAGCATCAGCGACTCGATGTGATCAACTCGGATGAGCTGCACCGGTTTACCTCCAGAACCTTGAACGGTGTAGAGTCGATGTGTCGTATGATCCATTACTGACGCAACATCAGCCACCACTGTTTCGCAGGAACAACCACAGGAAAAACAGGCTCTGGATTCATCATGGTACTAAACTTGCTAGGTTACAGCGTGTAACCTTAGCTCAAAAATGGACTTATAAAATGACCAAATCGCCCCCTGCTCATCAGTTTGTTCCGGTTTTTTTCAAAAATTTCCAGTGTATTGGCGATAAGTGTGAAGACACTTGTTGCAGAGGGTGGAACATAAGTATTGATAAAAAAACCTATCGCACCTATTCAAGTCATCCAGACTTATGGCTTCGTACAGAAACGATGAAGCATATTCAGAAAGTGAAGAAAGATGATCATAACTGGGGGCAAATTATCTTAAATGAGGAAGGATATTGCCCGTTTCTATCTGATGGCTGGTGCCAAATTCATAAGGAAGCAGGAGTCGATGCGTTAAGCAATACCTGTCGTAGCTATCCACGGGTTGAAACCCGCTTTGGCGACAATCTGAAATTGAGCCTGACACTCTCCTGTCCCGAGGTGTGCCGTCAAGTGTTACTCAATCCTGATGCCATGGCCATGGAGGTTCAACCATTCAAGGGATTCTACAAGACACAATTGATATCTGAGCAAGTAGAAAACTACCATCTTTTTTCAATCGATATTCTTTTGACACAAGGAATAAGTATTGAAGAGAAATTGTGGATCATTGGTTTAATGTTACATCGAAGCGAAGATAGCCTACCCAATCAGCAATTTCTAGCACAAATTGGGAATTTGATAGACAGTGGTGAATTGCACAATGCCTTCTTGCAAATTCCTTACTTAGATAAACTACAATGGTGGGCCTTACATCACCTCACACAGTTACAATTACTGAGCAACCAGAAAAAAGGTCGCCGAGGTAGAGTAGTCATAAATTACTGCTTGCATAAAATAAAGGAATTATTTTCTGATGATGGTGACATCACCCATCTCACGAAAATACATGATGTTTGGCATAAAGAAGTTGAGCCTTTTTTGAACGCTCATCCACATATAATGCAAAATTATCTGGTTTACTATGTCTACCATCATAACTTTCCACTTGATCCTGATCTTACTCCCCAACAGTGTTATCAATTGATGATTGCAGATTATTTCCTGCTGCGTAGTTATCTCTGTTTGATAGCCATGTCAGGCCCTCTTACAGTACAGGATGTCACAAATTTATTGTATAGTTATCACTGCGTCAGAATGCATAACAAAGAATTTGAAAAAGCTATGGCTATAGGTCTGAATCAGTATGGCAGCAATAACGATGTATCTCTTTATGCATTGCTTAATACGACGCCCCCTTCAATGATGGCGAACCGTAAAGAGCAAAATGATGCTAGCGCAGATAACGATAGACAAAATTAACTATTTGATTCGGGAGATCAAATGATATCTTCTCTGGCACTACTAGGTCGCTCAGCATCACTTTTTGAGCAAGATGTTGCTGAATGTCAGCATACGTTAAATGATGTTGTTGCCAAGTCACGATTCTTAGTGCTTGGTGGTGCGGGTTCGATTGGCCAAGCAGTTACCAAAGAAATTTTTAAAAGAAATCCGGTAACGTTGCATGTTGTCGATATCAGTGAAAATAATTTAGTAGAACTAGTGCGAGATATTAGAAGCAGCTATGGCTATATTAATGGTGACTTTAAAACATTCGCACTAGATATTGGTTCTATTGAATATGATGCATTCATTGAATCTGATGGTGCTTATGATTATGTTCTAAATCTTTCTGCTTTAAAGCACGTGCGTAGTGAAAAAGACCCGTTCACATTAATGCGGATGATTGATGTGAACGTTTTTAATACCGACAAAACAATTGTTCAAGCTATCTCTGCTGGTGTCAAAAAATACTTCTGTGTCTCGACTGACAAAGCAGCCAATCCAGTTAACATGATGGGGGCGTCCAAGCGCATCATGGAGATGTTCCTGATGCGCCGCAGCGAACAGATTGCCATTTCAACCGCGCGCTTTGCCAACGTGGCCTTCTCCGATGGTTCCTTGCTGCATGGCTTCAACCAGCGTTTGCAAAAGCGTCAGCCCATCGTCGCCCCCAGCGACATCAAACGCTACTTCGTGACCCCCCAGGAGTCCGGTGAGCTGTGCCTGATGTCCTGCATCTTTGGTGAGAACAGGGATATCTTTTTCCCCAAGCTCAGCGAATCCCTCCACCTGATTACCTTCGCCGAAATTGCCGTGAAGTATCTGGAGCAGCATGGTTACAAGCCGTATCTGTGCAAGGACGAGGATGAAGCCAGAGCCTTGATGGCGAGCCTGCCTGAGCAGGGGATGTGGCCCTGCCTCTTTACCGAGAGTGACACCACGGGTGAAAAAGACTTCGAAGAGTTCTTCACCGACAAGGAAGTGCTGGATATGGCCCGGTTCGAGAACCTGGGCATCATCAAGAATGAACCCTCATATCAGAATGATCTGCTCAACTATTTCGAGCAGACCATTGCAGCCATGAAAACAAAACGCGCCTGGGACAAGAAAGAGATCGTCGAGTTGTTCTTCGCCATGATCCCGGATTTTGCTCACAAAGAAACGGGCAAGTATCTCGACGGCAAGATGTAAGGAGTCGGTATGCATACTCAATTGATACGTTTTATTCGTGATACCTATAAAACCGATGACTTCATCCCTCTTCACGCCCCGACCTTCGCCGGCAATGAGCGTCAATATGTGCTCGATACCCTTGAAAGCACCTTCGTTTCCAGTGTCGGTGCCTATGTTGAGCAGTTCGAGCAACAAATAGCCACCTTTACCGGTTCAGCCCGTGCCGTTGCCACCATGAATGGCACGGCGGCGCTACATATCGCGCTCTACATGGCAGGTGTGCAGAGCAGCGATCTGGTGATCACCCAGCCCCTGACCTTTGTGGCAACCTGCAATGCCGTCTATCACATGGGCGCAGAACCCGTGTTCGTTGATGTATCACGCCAGAGTCTAGGGCTCTGCCCCGTTGCCCTGGCCAACTGGCTGGAAGAGCATGCGTCTCGCACCGAGACAGGTGCCATTCACAAGGCAAGCGGACGCCGCCTCAAAGCCGTCGTGCCCATGCACACTTTTGGTCATCCGGTTGAACTCGATGAACTGCTGGCCGTATGCGAGGCCTGGGGCATCGCCCTGGTGGAAGATGCTGCCGAGAGCCTGGGTTCCTACTACAAAGGCCAACACACGGGAACGCTGAGTGCGTTTTCCGCCCTGAGTTTCAATGGCAACAAGATCATCACCACGGGGGGTGGTGGCATGGTGCTCTGCCAGAATGCCGAACAGGGGGCGCGCACCAAGCACATTACCACCACCGCCAAGGTGCCCCATCCGTTCGAGTTCTATCATGATGAACCCGGTTTTAACTACCGGATGCCCAATCTGAATGCGGCCCTCGGATGTGCCCAGATGGAAGCCCTGCCGCAATTCCTGGCGCAAAAGCGGGTGCTTGCCATGCACTATGCGGAGTTCTTCAAGGGACAGGCATGCAAGTTTGTGACCGAGCCTTCTTATGGACGCTCCAACTACTGGCTCAATGCGATTGTCTGTGAAGATCAAACCCAGCGGGATACGTTGCTGACCGAGCTGAACAAGGCTGATGTCATGACCCGGCCTGTATGGAAACTGATGCATCGCCTGCCCATGTTCTCTCATGCCTTGCGTGGAGAATTGAGCAATGCCGAGTGGCTGGAAGCCCATCTTATTAACCTGCCCAGCTCGCCTGTCGAGGTCTGAACATGGCCAACACCATTGCCGTCTTTACCGGTACTCGCGCCGAATACGGGCTGCTCTATTGGTTGATGAAAGACATTGCCGCGGATCCCGACCTCGAGCTAAAGCTGATCGTCTCGGGTACGCACTTGTCCCCCGAGTTCGGCCTGACCTATCAGCAGATAGAGCAGGATGGCTTCAAGATCGATGAGCGCATCGAGATGCTGCTCTCCTCCGATACCTCTGTGGGTGTGGTCAAAAGCATGGGCGTGGCCTTGCTCGGGCTGGCAGATGCGCTTGCGCGTCAGCAGCCGGATGTGCTGGTGATCCTGGGGGATCGCTTTGAAGCGCTGGCGGCCGCCCAGGCGGCCATGTTGCAACGCATACCTGTTGCTCACCTTCATGGTGGTGAGATAACCGAAGGAGCCTATGATGACGCCATCCGCCATGCCATTACCAAGTTGAGCTACCTGCATTTCACGGCTGCCGAGCCCTATCGACAGCGCATCATCCAGCTGGGTGAAGCACCTGAGCGGGTGTTCAATGTAGGCGCCGTCGGTCTGGACCACATCATCAAGACACCACTGCTGTCCATGGACGAGCTGCAATCCTCTCTTGGGTTTACGTTGGACTCACCGTTCTTCGTGGTGACCTATCACCCCGTGACTCTGGCCGATGAACCGGCCAGAGAGAGTTTCAGTGCCTTGCTGGCGGCGTTGGATAACTATCCAGACCATCAGGTCATCCTGACGTACCCGAATGCAGATGACGGTGGTCGAGCCATCATTCCATTGCTTGAGCAGTATGCGGCAGCCAATCCTGCACGCGTGCTGGCCATCCCGTCTTTGGGTTACAGACGTTACCTGAGCGCGGTGAAACACTGTGCCGCCGTGATCGGCAACTCGTCGAGCGGCATCATTGAAGTGCCTTCTCTGGGTGTCCCGACCATCAATATCGGCCAACGCCAACAAGGGCGCTTGGTAGCGAAGAGTGTGCTTCATTGCGACGCGAAGGCTGAGGCCATTACGCAATGCATTTCCAAGGCCTTGCAGCCTATGGGCCCGGATGCTTATGTCAATCCTTATGGTGCAGGGGACGCCAGCGGCCAAATCGTGGCACGCCTGAAGCATTTTGCCCCCGCCACCCTCAAACAGTTCCATGATCTCGACAGGAGTCCGTCGCCATGATCCGCATAATCGCCGAAGCCGGCGTCAACCATAATGGCGACGAAGCACTCGCCGTGGCACTGATCGATACAGCCCACCGGGCAGGCGTCGATGTCGTCAAGTTTCAGACCTTCAAGGCGGTCAATCTGGTGACCCGCCAGGCCAAGCAGGCAGCTTATCAAACCGCTAACACCGGCAAGGAAGAGAGCCAGATTGCCATGCTCTCCCGCCTTGAGCTTTCGTTCGATGCCCATCTTCGTCTGATCGCCCATTGCGAGTCTCTCGGTATCACGTTTCTGTCTACCGCCTTCGATACCGAGAGCCTGGACTTTCTGGTGAACCGGTTGAAGTTGCAGACCCTCAAGATCCCGTCCGGGGAACTGACCAATGCGCCTTTCGTACTGGCCCATGCTCGCACCGGTTGCGAGTTGATCGTCTCGACCGGTATGGCCACGTTGGCAGAAGTGGAGGCGGCCCTGGGGGTGATAGCCTTCGGATTGACCGCGCCGCAGGATGCGCAGCCCGGTGAGGCCGCCTTCATGGCTGCCTATGCCAGCGAGGCTGGTCAGGCCGCTCTTGCCAACAAGGTGACCCTGCTGCATTGCACGACCGAGTATCCGGCGCCCATGGTGGATATCAACCTCAAAGCCATGGATACCCTGTCGCACGCCTTCCGGTTGCCGGTCGGTTATTCGGATCACAGCCAGGGCATCACCATCCCGATGGCGGCAGTCGCCCGTGGAGCCTGCCTCATCGAGAAGCACTTCACGCTGGATCGCAACATGGAAGGGCCTGATCACAAGGCTTCTCTTGAACCCGATGAACTGGCCGCCATGGTGAAAGGGATCCGCGATGTGGAGCTGGCACTGGGAGACGGCATCAAAGGGCCTCGCCCGAGCGAGATCAAGAACAAGGAGATCGCTCGCAAGAGCCTGGTGGCTGCCTGCGACATTGAGGAGGGCGCCATCCTCTGTGCCGACAACCTCGCCATCAAGCGTCCGGGTGACGGCATGAGCCCCTATGCCTACTGGCAACTTCTGGGACAACCTGCGAAGCAGGCTTATCAGTCAGGTGAACTGATCCGTGAATAAACCGGTCATTGTCCTCGGGGCAGGCGGACATGCCTCGGTGCTGGTCGACATGCTGCGCAGCCAGGGAGTGGTTCCCCTCGCGCTGGTTGCCCCCATAGCTGATGCACCGCGTGCCGCGCTGGCAGGTATTCCCCTCTGGCATGATGAGGAGATACTGACCCATCTCCCGGATGAGGTGGAGCTAGTCAATGGTATCGGCTCCCTGCCGGGCAACCCGTTGCGGGCAGAGTTGTTTGCCCGTTATCGCGCTCTTGGTTACCGCTTTGCAAGCGTAGTCAGCACTAAGGCCATGGTCTCTGATTACGCCGTGCTGGAAGAGGGGGTCCAGGTCATGGCGGGAGCCATCATTCAAACTGGTACCCAAATAGGTGCCAACAGCATCATCAATAGCGGTGCCATCGTGGATCACGACTGCCATCTGGGTGATGACAACCACGTCGCACCAGGTGCGGTGTTATCCGGCGGTGTGGTGACGGGTGAGAGAGTCCATATCGGTACGGGATCTGTCGTGATCCAGGGCATATCAATTGGCTCTGATGCAGTGATCGGGGCTGGCGCTACACTGACGCGCCCTCTCGGAGAAAAGCAGATTGCATACGTTGCCCGGGGCAGCGTGGTGTCTATCAAGCAGTAAAGGATGGATAGGATGAGCAAAAATTGGGAAAAAGTAGTGCTGTCACCTGAACATTCGGTGCGTGATGCCTTGGCAGTCATCAATGCAGAAGCGCTGCGGGTTTGTCTGGTGGTGGATGACTTACGGCACTTGCTGGGCGTCGTGACAGATGGCGATGTTCGCCGCGCCATCCTGAACAATGTCTCCCTGACGCAAAGCGTCACGGCGGTGATGAACTCCACCCCCATAACAGTCTCGGCCAAACTGACCCGTGCGCAGCTGCTGGAGACTATGCGCGAGCACAGCATTCTTTCCCTGCCTGTAGTTGATGACGCTGGCAAGTTGATCGGACTTGAAACGTGGGAAAAAGCAACCAGTCAACCAACATATGATAATCCTGTTTTGATCATGGCTGGCGGGTTTGGGACTCGACTTAAGCCACTTACAGATACCTGCCCGAAGCCTATGCTAAAAGTCGGTGATAAACCGATTTTAGAGACCCTGCTTAATCAATTTATCAAAGCAGGGTTCAAAAACATCTATATTTCTACTCATTACATGCCTGAACTTATCACTGATTATTTTGGTGATGGTTCTGCTTGGGGTGCAAATATTAAATATATTCATGAACAACATCCACTTGGAACAGGGGGCGCATTAGGTTTATTGCCTGCCAATCTGCCTCCGCTACCACTGATCATGATAAATGGGGATGTGTTAACAACTGTGGACTTCAACAGTTTGCTAGATTTTCATACTCAGAATGGTTCAGATGCCACAATGTGTGTTCGTGAGTATAATTATCAAATTCCTTATGGCGTGATAACGGGAGAAGGAAATAACATTACCAGCATGGTTGAAAAACCCGTACATCATTTTTTTGTTAATGCAGGTATCTATGTTGTTAATTCATATATAGCGCAGTCAGTGATCAAAGGAGAACGTATTGATATGCCGACCCTTCTTGAGAAACATATGCAAGAAAAAAAACGTATATCAATGTTTCCCCTTCATGAATATTGGTTAGATATTGGACGAATGGAGGATTTTAACAGGGCCCAGTCAGATATTTCTACACTAGGATTCCGCTCATAATGGAACGTATCGCTGTGATTGGCCTGGGTAATATATCTATTCGCCATAGACATAATCTTAAGTATCTCTATCCTTTTGCTTCCATCTATGCAATGTCAGCCAGTGGTCAGGTGGCCGCAAGTGAGGTCAGTGATTGCGATGTGTTTGTTTATTCAGTAGAGGAGCTGATTCAGCATCGGATCGAACTCGCGATCATCGCATCCCCTGCGACATTGCATGCAGTTCATGCAATCCCTCTAATAAAGGCCGGTATTCCAGTCTTAATTGAAAAGCCCCTCGCTGTATCACTTTCCGATTGTAAGGCGATCCAAACTGCAAGTCGTGAGCATAATACTGCTGTTGCGGTCGGATACTGTCTTCGATATTTGCCGTCAGCATTCACTATGAAAAATCTATTTGATCAGAAAAAAGTAGGGCGTTGCTACTATGCTCATGTCGAGGTCGGTCAATATTTGCCGGACTGGCGCCCCAACATAGATTATCGCCACAGTGTCTCCGCACGAGCAGAATTGGGTGGCGGGGTGTTACTGGAGCTCAGCCATGAATTTGATTATATCCAGTGGCTGCTTGGACCGCTTCAAGTAAAATACGCAAATTTGTCTTCTTCCGAAGAGCTTGGCCTGTCGGTTGAGGACATGGCCGATATCATACTTGGCGACACAACGGGTGCCATTGCCACGGTTCATCTGGATTTTCTCCAACGAAAAGCGCATCGCAAATGCCGAGTGATTGGCAGTGAAGGTACGTTGGAGTGGGACCTGATTCACAACTCAGTCACATTGAGCTCGGCCAACGGTATTGAGATCATCTACTGTGATCCCGCTTGGGATAAAAACCAGATGTATCTCGCTATGATTTCCGACTTTGTCAATCTTATTCAGGGGAAAAAGAATAATGGTGCCTCAATTGAGGAGGCTACACAAACGGTTACACTGATTAAAGAAGTCAAAGCGTACTCTCATTATCGATAACAGGTAACCGGAACTTGAATCAGATGAAAAATTTCGCGTTTATTTTCGCTCGTGGTGGTTCAAAAGGGTTGCCAGGTAAAAACATTCGCCCATTAGCGGGAAAACCCTTGTTGCAATATTCCATAGATACGGCTCTGGCATCACCTTCGATTAGCCAGGTGTTTGTTTCTACGGATGATGCTGCCATTGCTAACGTTGCAATCTCATCCGGTGCGGTGGTTATCGAGCGTCCATCCGAATTGGCGACAGATAGCAGTCCGGAGTGGCTTTCCTGGCAACATGCCATTGAATGGGCCACCGCGCATTATGGAGCATTCGATGGTTTCATCAGCTTGCCGGCAACCAGCCCGCTGCGCAGTGTGAGTGATGTTGAAGCGGCCATTGCCAAACGTTGTGAGCAAAATGCCGATATCTGTATCTCCGTCACGCCAGCTAATCGCAGTCCCTATTTCAACATGGTAAAGAAAACGGTGGATGGCCGGGTCGAGTTGGTCAATAAACCGGCGGGCAATGTTGCTCGACGCCAGGATTCACCCCAGGTTTTTGATATCACAACCGTGGTATATGCAACGACACCAGCCTTTGTGCTGGCACACTGTGGGCTGTTCTCGGGAAAAGTCACCAGTATCGAAGTGCCGAAAGAACGCGCAGTCGATATTGACGACATTTACGACTTTAAACTGGCAGAGGCTATTATAGGAGTGCGGAAATAATGGACAGTTTGTTAAAATATAAGTGTTTCTTGGTCGCAGGTGCAGGTGGCTTGCTGGGATCTCATTTGGTCCCATCCATTCTTGCCCAAGGGGGCAAGGTTATTGCAGCAGATATCAATGTCGATGCCATGGCCCAGCGTCTTGCCACTCAGGGTGTAGACATTGCAGACGATAATCTGACGTTGATATCGCTGGATGTAACCTGCGAGGGAAGCCTCAAGACATTTTTTGCACGACAAGAACATCTTGATGGTGCAGTCAATGCCACCTACCCGAGAAATAAAACCTATGGCGCACATTTTTTTGATGTATCGCTTTCTAGTTTTAATGAAAATATATCTCTTCATCTGGGTAGTGCTTTTTTATTTACTCAACAATGTGCCGCGTACTTCAAAACACATGAAACTGCGTTTTCATTAGTCAATATGTCCTCCATATATGGTGTTGTTGCACCTAAATTTGACATTTACAACAATACAAAAATGACAATGCCTGTGGAGTATGCGGCAATAAAATCTGCAATACAGCACTTGAGTAAATATGTTGTCACATATGTGAATGACAGCCGTTTCAGAATTAATTTGATCAGTCCGGGGGGATTACTTGATAATCAATCTGAAGTTTTTTGTCAAGCCTATAAAAAACAGACATGTGGAAAGGGAATGCTTGATGTTTCAGATGTTGTAGGTAGCGTTATGTTTCTATTATCAGATCAATCCAGATATGTGACCGGACAAAATATTGTCGTGGATGACGGTTTTTCTTTATAATAAGACACACTCCACCGTCATTTCGCAGCTGTATTTAGTATTTTTGCTTGACGATGAGCAGCCATTCTGAACCATTATTCTATTTCAGGTAGGTCATCATGGCTACATCTATTTTATTTATCCATACCTCAATCCCCCCAAGTTTGGTCGCTGCTCAGGTTTTGTGGCAACGACTAACTATGGGTAATCCTGTTTCTGATATGCCAAAATACAATACGAAAAGCATTGTGATAACTGATTGAGTCACGTAAATATGATAATATAAAGCCCAAGTAACACTTGGGCTTATAATCAATTACTACGGTATAAACTAATAATTTCACAATCCACTTTGTCAGGACTATCAAGCGCCTGAGGGTATAATTCTTTGGCTTTTAATAGATAAGCATTAAATATTTCAAGCGCATCACTTACTGCCTCCAGCGTCTCCTCTTCATCCGCGAAAGCATGGCAAAAAGTGATGAGGAAACTAAATAAATAATTGAATGTACCGATTAGAACTCTGGAGATATGACATTGTCTACTGTTCTCTATCACCAATAAATACTCAAATTGTCTCATCATGCGATTGACAACGTCAGCACGTGATAGCAAAGGCTCTTTCCACTCCAAGAGGACCTTGTCGATAAAGAAGTTAAAATAATCGGTATCAAGAGCCGAAGCCACCCTGGAACGATCAATATTAAGTGGCTTGAAGACCTCATTCGCAATGAACTCAATAATATCAATCTTATTAAAAGAAACAGGGAGATCACTAAACTGACTTTCTTTGATATCTAAAGCCTCGGCTCCTTCTATTTTTGCCCCATGGGAAGTATTAAAAAAGTTGGTGCCAGAGTATTCCCTTATAAGCCGCTCCATGACTCTGATTGAAGTGACAAACATTTTGCTAGAGATAACTTCCCCACCAAAATTGCCAGGAATGACCTGATCAGATCCTGCTGTCGCAAGACGTTGTAATGCCGCAATTGGGGCGCCATTATCATCATAATAAGAGCTTAACCTAGAATGATGATGCTCACTGTCATAATGACCATTATCGATGCCAAAAAGGTATATTTCTTTGAATCCCAAGCGGGCCGCGACTGAAATCCCCGTATTTCCAACCAAAGGGTTAACATGACTAAAGTAATCAAACCCTTGAACCTCTTCGAAATTAATACTAGCAAGAGATAGCATTGGCTCGTTAGGCTTGAATGCTAAAAGGCTACGTCTAAAAAACTGGTGGCAATCAGGGTGGGTGAGATCAGTACTTATATACAATATATCTTTAAGATAATCTTCATCATTAATCAATGCGATGAAATCTGGTACCGCTTTCGTTCTTTCTATGGTGACATATATATCAGGTTTAATCCCTTCTTTGTGCAGCGCTGAAATACTGCTACCACATGATATTAATATGGCTTTATTTTTATTTTCTTTAATATATGGGATGGTGGCATCTAACGATGGCCCATTACCTATAATAAATACTGGCACAGTGTTATATTTATCAGGCAGACTCTTACCTTTAACTAAAAATGGAATGCCTTTTGAAATATTTTCAACGCTATGCGAAAGAGCTAACATATTGTCGTCGAAAAATCCCCAGCCCATAGTAAAAAGAAAGAACTCTTTTTTCATTTTAGCAACAAGATGTTCAATAATTTCTGATGGGTAGTGCACCAGTCCGACAGGGGCCGCAGCAATAAATGGTCCTGCTTTGTGAATAGCATGTAGTGCATCATTCATCAAGTTATCTTGATCTTGCCCTAAAAAAATATGGATCCTGAGATTCTCCGCCATAATGTAATCAAGTAAAGATACCCAATCAAAGGCATAGAGCGAAGCATAAAACAGATCTAGATCAGGTTCAAAAACAAACAAGTTGGCAACCTTGCAGGTTTCATATAAATAACCTAGCTGATATCCTAAACCTACACCAAACATCATCATGAATGGCATTGATTCAGGGACTTGCTGAAGGGGACTGTATTCATTTCTTTTCTTTGCCAAAAGTTCAGCAAGTTGATTCAAATAATCAATGTGAATTTGATTGAAAAAATTTTTCTCTGTTCCAAAACGAATACCACCACTAGCACTAGAGGACATCATATGCTTTATTTGTTGCTGGCATTGAGAATATGGATCATCGCCATAAATAGCTACATTTTCATCTATCCACGCTAGATTAGGAATTCCATTTTCAGTGCAGAAAAATCTAAATTCTCTTTGTACTTTATAATTTAAAAAAGCCTTGTGTATAGATGGTATATATTTAGAGAATGCAACCATATTTTGCTCGAAACGAATAGGCAAAACTTCAGCCATTGCTTTCTCTTGCTCAGCCTGAAGCATGATTCGCTCAGCATCTTGTGTTATTTTTGCTAGTATCTCTTCAGGCTTAATCATATCCTCTCCTGTCACCACGCGATTATAATTAAATTTCGTTTGCTTTATAGTGATTAATTGCTTTGTTTTTTTTACTGATAGAAAAGGCTTCTTTTTGCACTAGTTGCTTTGCCATTTCCAGTTTATTTTGTACTATAACACTTGTATTTAATATGTTATCAAGCTGTTCTAAATGAAGATCCTCCCACCCACTGGCAGAGTAGAGAGAAAAGATGATTGCTTCTCTCTCATCAAATAGTTCATCAAGGGTATCAAAACTTTCCGATTCCACATATGTTAATATGTGCGCTGTATTACGCTGCAACGCGTCAAGCAACTGTTTATATGCCACGATAAAACCTATAAATCCCCAAGTGATTGCCGCATAGTATACGCTTTTTGCTTTTCCTGATCTGGTATCTTATCCCAAGACTCTTTGATCATTAACATAAGTTTCATAGACTCATCCAGAGGTGATACCTCCATTTTTACGCTAGCATCCAGCAGACGTTCACCCATATATTCATAAAGAGAGAATAATCTTTCTGATATTTCACCTTGAGACATATCAAGGCTATCTTTCAATCCATTTAAAATTGCATTTGCCGATGAAATACGATCGCTTTTTAACTGATAATCATTGCGCTCAATTGCACCTTTAGCCTGAGCGACTCTTTCTAAAAAACCTTGCATTAACAACTGAATAACCTTGTGTGGATCTGCAACAGACAGCTCAGCTTCAAGTGAATTTTTCTTATAGATGCCAAGTGATTTGTTGTACATGATAACCTCTCAAAAACTATCCGTTCAGGACTTCTTGTTCATATTAACCAAGGTAGTCAAGCTACCCATAGATGAATTCATCCTAGCAACCAATACATCCAAGCGGGCATACTTCTGGCGCAACCCCTCTTCGTACTTAGTAAGATAAGCATCAAAATCTACACGTTCCTGTTTAATTGACCTGACATCCTGTTGAATACTATCACGTCTTTTATCAAGAGAGCCTGAAGATTTAGTGTATTCGTTCAATTGTGAATCAAGTCTCTTCGCCAACCCGGTTTCACCAGAAAAAACACTTTCCAGCTTACCAAAATTTTCATCCATCACTTTTGTCAATTTTGCATTATCAATAGACAAACGACCTTTTTTATCAATGTTAATACCGACATTAAAAAGTGAGTCGTTGTCTACGGTAGATAATGAGAGTTCTTTGAACAAAAGACTCTTAACACCATTGAGAGTTTGATCACCAGCTAGAGGTCCTGAATCCCCCACTCGCTCGCCACCCACTATCGTTGGTCGCTTACCCAGAGTATCCATGGTATCCATCAAAGCGTTATATGATTTAATAAACGCCTCAATATTTTCCTTGGTTTTCCCTTTATCCTGCTCTACGGTTACCTTGGTTGCTTTATAGTTATTCGCCGCATCTTTTTCACTCAATTGCAACACGGTAAACGACGTATCTTGGATCACATTATCAAATTTATTCGTAGCACTATTAACCTCCAGACCGTCGATTTCAACTATTGCATCTTTTGCATTTTTTTGGCTTCCCATCACAGATGCAGGATCACTGGTTGAAAAACGCTGTAAGTCAGCATTACTGGCCGTCACCTGTAAATCATTACCTTGACCACTCACGGATGACTCAATAACAAGTCGTGACTTACCATCGACATTTATAATGTTCGCAGAGACACCAAAATTATTAGATGCACTATTAATTTTATTACGCATGTCGAGTAAGGTGTCATTAGCTGCCAAATCAACATTAAGGGTTTTACCCCCTGCGCTAAATGTCAATGTACCTGCAGATGACGTTGCAATATCGGAAGAAGATGTGAATGCATTATCTGCCGAAATAAAAGAACTGCCAGTGGCAAGCTGCTTAACTGCAATATTGTAATTTCCAGTATTAGCTTTATTAGTTGCCGTAAATGCCAGTAGCTGATTATCTGCAGACTGGCCAATCGTCACCTTATTACCAGAAAAATCTGCTGGTTTAGCCAGTTTTTGTAATGCAGCATTAAAGGTGCTGATAGCCGACTTGAGTTGACCTATACCAGAAAGGTTACTATTCAGGCGAGTTTCACGGCCCACAATACGCCTTTCAAATTGTGTTTTTTTGGCACTTAACTCTGCCTGGATCAAATCATTAAGTGGCAAATTGGACCCTACACCTGCTGAGCTTATACTCGCCATTTCAATATCTCCCAATATGAGATCAGGCTACCACCTGTTCAGATTGACTGATCAAACAAGAGGCCTATTTGCTGAGCACCATCAATTCTCTTGGACAACTCAAGCTCTTTGAACCGCCGAGATATGCTTAACATTTCCTCACTTGGTATTTGCCTGATCAGATCCCCAGTTTCCTTGTCATGCAACTTAATCACTGTTTTACCGGCTGTTTTATCCTGACTAATGTTCAAGTACCAACCCTTTGTTGCAACAGCCTCTTGCAATTCTTGTACCTGTTTTTCCAAATCAGCCTTCTGCTGCCTTAAATCGTTCATCGATGAACTTAGAGCACGCAGAGATGCCTCTTTTGAATCCGCATCATTTGATCCTGCCCCACCTATGGGTCGTGTAGTCACGTTGCCCTCCGGTTTCGGATTGGTCGATGCAAAAACAGCAGCCTCCCGGCTGCCGTTATCACTACGCCCTACAACAGGAGAGGAGCTAACGCCTACATTTAAATCGGTCGACATAATAGCCTCCTAATACCCATAGTCAGTATTAACGCAGCAGCGAGAGCGCGCCATTAGGTCGCTGGTTTGCCTGCGCCAATACGGTGGAGGCAGCCTGCTGCAAGATGTTGTACTGGGTGAGCGCAGCCGTCTCTACAGCAAAGTCCGCATCACGTACCCGAGACCGGGCAGATGAGAGGTTTTCGGCGATATTTGCCTGGTTGCGAATGGTAGACTCCATCCGATTCTGGATTGCACCCAGCTCAGCCCGTTTACTGTCTACTCCGGCTATCATTTTGTCCACCGCACCAAGCACATTTTGAGCTTTGTCTTGCGTTGAAATAGACAGCGAAGCTACAGTACTAAATCCACCTCTAGAACCAGCAAATCCAGCTGCAGCCGCGATACCGGAGATACCAAATCCCCCACCCTGAAATAATGTAAAACTGATCGTTTGCTTGGCATCCGCCCCTACCTGGAAAACCCCTTTATAGGTGCCATCCAATAGCTTGGTCCCGCCAAAGGTCGTATCTTTGGCAATCCTATCAATTTCAGTTGCCAACTGCTTGACTTCTTGTTGCAGCGCAGAACGATCAGCATTTGTATTGGAGCCGTTGGCTGACTGCTCGGCCAACACTCGCATCCGCTGGAACATACCGGTGATCTCTTCCATCGCCCCTTCAGCGGTTTGTGCCAGGGAGATACCGTCATTAGCGTTACGGTTACCCTGGTTCAAACCGTTGATCTGGGAGGTCAAACGGTTGGAGATCTGCAGACCGGCCGCATCATCTTTGGCACTGTTGATCCGCAAGCCAGAGGAGAGGCGTTGGTAGGCGGTATCCAACGCCTTGTTGGTATTCATCAAATTTCGCTGAGAGTTCAGCGAAGAGACGTTGGTATTAATAAACATCGACATGATATCTCTCCTATCGATAAGGGCTCCACGGCATACCGCACGCTTTCCCCTCGTGTGATAAGGTGAACCGCCTCATCACACTCTCTTGGCAGAGAGTTTGTCCCCCTCTGCCATCTCGTCATATCAGGAGTCCCGAACACCCAATATTGTGCTAACCGATGAACGGCCTTACTGGCCGCTCTCCTTTAACGCAGCAGTGAGAGCGCACCGTTAGGACGCTGATTTGCCTGCGCCAATACGGTGGAGGCTGCCTGCTGCAAGATGTTGTACTGGGTGAGCGCAGCCGTCTCTACAGCAAAGTCCGCATCACGTACCCGAGACCGGGCAGATGAGAGGTTTTCGGCGATATTTGCCTGGTTGCGAATGGTAGACTCCATCCGATTCTGGATTGCACCCAGCTCAGCCCGTTTCCGGTCTACCCCGGCAATCATCTTGTCCACTGCACCGAGCACACTCTGTGCATTGGATTGACTAGTAATATTTATCGCCGCCAAGGTTGCAAACGCAGCGCCTGCACTGGCCGCGGCCGCAATACCGGAGATATTGAAGCCATTGGCCTGAGTCAATGAAAAACTGATGGTTTGTTTGGCATCCGCCCCTACCTGGAAAACCCCTTTATAGGAGCCATCCAATAGCTTGGTCCCGCCAAAGGTCGTATCTTTGGCAATCCGGTTAATTTCTGTTGCCAACTGTTTGACTTCTTGTTGCAGCGCAGCACGGTCAGCGGTCGTATTGGAGCCGTTGGCTGACTGCTCGGCCAGCACCCGCATCCGCTGGAACATACCGGTGATCTCTTCCATCGCCCCTTCAGCGGTTTGTGCCAGAGAGATACCGTCGTTGGCGTTACGGTTACCCTGGTTCAAACCGTTGATCTGGGAGGTCAAACGGTTGGAGATCTGCAGACCGGCCGCATCATCTTTGGCACTGTTGATCCGCAAGCCAGAGGAGAGGCGTTGGTAGGCGGTATCCAACGCCTTGTTGGTATTCATCAGGTTCCGCTGAGAGTTCAGCGAGGACACATTGGTATTAATAAACATCGACATGATATTTCTCCCATTCGATACAGACTGCAGGCCTCGCTTACATCAGCCCTGTTGCAATCCGGGAGTGAAGGGGTGAACAAGCCCTTCGACTCTCGACCAGCGGCAGTTGTTTGAACAGACAACCACCGCCACACCGCAAAATTCAGGAGTCCCGAACACCTTCTTTTGCTTACTCTGGTTAACGGCCGCGTTGCAACAAGCTTGAGGATTTTTTGCCGCTGGCGGCAAAACATTGCCGCCCCGACCTGTGGCTTCCAGTCAACATGGAGGGATGTAAAGATAATGAAGCGGGAAGAGGAGATAGCAGGGTCACCGCACGCCTCGGTACCCCCTGTTCGACGTCAATATATTGACTTATCAAGACCAGCATCTGCCTGACTGATGGTCAGACCGTCGGATAGATCCACACCAGCCACCGCCAACATAGCTAAAACGTCAAACTGGCATGTTTCATGCTTTGTGTTTTATGACAACAAAAGCATGAGCAGTGCTATAAAAAAGGCCGACTCAAGGTCGGCCAACGAGCTTTAGCTCAGGAGAATGTGGCGAGTCAGGTTGTGCAGTTGCAAACCGCGCTCGCTGAGCATAATAGTTTACTACAGTGTTGTGACTTATCAGAGACATGATTTCCCGAACACCCTCTGATGCGTCCTACCGAAAGGCGGCCTGAACAACCGCCTTTCTTTTTTATTAACCTCTTAACAACTGAAGTGCGCCATTGGGACGCTGGTTTGCCTGCCCCAGCACAGTTGATGCCGCCTGTTGCAAAATGTTGTACTGGGTCAACGTGGCAGTCTCTTGCGCAAAATCAGCATCTCTAATGCGGGAGCGGGCAGCACTGACGTTTTCAGCAATATTGGCCTGGTTGCGAATGGTTGACTCCATCCTGTTTTGAATGGCACCCAGCTCGGCACGTTTGCTATCCACCCGGGCAATCATCTTGTCCACCGCCCCCAACACACTTTGCGCGTTACTCTGGCTCGACACTGACAATCCAGCAGCCGTGCCAAAAATCGTGTTCACACCCGCAGCAGCACCCAATCCCGAGATACTAAAGCCGCCAGTCTGAGAGAGCGTAAAGCTGATAGTTTGCTTGGCATCGGCCCCCACCTGGAAGATACCTTTATAGTTACCATCGAGTAACTTGGTGCCACCAAATGTGGTATCTTTGGCAATCCGGTTGATTTCGGTGGCCAGCTGTCGCACTTCCTGCTGGATGGCAGTGCGGTCAGCAGCGGTGTTTGAACCGTTTGCCGATTGCTCAGCCAGCACCCGCATCCGCTGGAACATGCCGGTGATCTCTTCCATCGCCCCTTCAGCAGTCTGGGCCAGCGAGATGCCGTCATTGGCGTTACGGTTACCCTGGTTCAAACCGTTGATCTGGGAGGTCAAGCGATTGGAGATCTGCAGACCAGCCGCATCGTCCTTAGCTGTATTAATTCGCAAGCCGGAGGAGAGTCGTTGATACGCAGTATCCAAAGCCTTGTTGGTGTTATAGAGGTTACGCTGCGAGTTGATGCTCGATACGTTGGTATTTACATACATACTCATGATATTTCTCCTAAGCGATTAAATTTGCTCTTTATTAGCTCAGGCTTTCTTTTTAGTTTGTGCCCGATGCGTCTTATTTAACGGCTCGTTTTTGGATGTCTTTAGCATTTTTTTCAACGCTTCATCGCATTAACGCCGCTTACCTTATATATCGGCGGGTCGGGGGGATACTTAAGGAAAAAATCGGTCCTAAACCTGTGATGGAACTCAACCTTCTAAAGCTCGCCAACGGCGGAGAGCTACGGGCACGCACGAGCCTCACCCGGTTCATGCCGCGAGAAAAAATCCGTCCCGACTCTCAATTTTGTCGAGCACTGTTGGCGATTGGGCTCACCAGCCCCTAAAATCGCGGCCCCATCAACAATTTGGCGTGAGTTGTTCTCCATGCAGACACTGGTTGAGCAGATTGTTTACATCAGCGACATGTTTGGTACTGCGGTATTCGCGTTTTCAGGGGTATTGGTGGCTGGCCGACTCAGAATGGACGGGTTTGGCGTCATGGTTTTGGCGGCGGTCACTGCCATCGGCGGCGGAACCATCCGTGACATGATCCTGGGAGCCACCCCCGTATTCTGGGTGCGCGACCCGCTCTATATCTGGGTGGTCATCGCGACGGCGCTGATCGGTATGTGGATGGTCAAACTGCCCCGCAGGATGCCCTGGTATGTACTGCCGGTGGCGGATGCCTTCGGGCTAGCCCTCTTTACCGTGATCGGTGCCCAGAAGGCCCTCAACTTCGGCACCCCGGGGCTGATTGCCGTGATCATGGGCACCATGACCGGGGTAGCCGGTGGCATGATCCGCGATGTACTGGCGCGGGAGGTCCCCATGGTGCTGCAAAAAGAGATCTATGCCACCGCCTGTATCCTCGGCGGCATTCTCTATACCTTGGCGCTGGAGGCAAACATGGACAGGGTCACAGCCATGCTCATCTGCATGACGGCCGTGTTTGGCCTACGGGTCGCGGCTATCTACTGGCATCTTTCGCTACCGACCTTCTCCCTGCAACGCAATTGAGAGCAGGCCCACAGCGTCATCATGTCGCTGTGGGCCACGCGTTGAACCAAATAGGCTTTTCTGTTGTCATAGAAGCAGTCGTTGTTAGCCGGATATTCTCATGCACAAAATCGGTATGCTTACCACTCTCCTCCTTGCGAACGTGACAGCAGCACATGCCGAAGCACAAGCCGTTTTTGGACGACTGGCATCGGCGCCAGTGCAGCAGTTCAACCAGCAGATACGTCAGGCGAACGAGCTACATCAGAAATGGGTCAATGACTACCGTGAGGTAGCACTTCGTTTTGTCGGTCATAGCGACATCCCCAGTCGCATCCATGCACAGCAACTGGATAATGATCTGGTACTCTCGGTTGCCCTCGATGGCAGCAAGAACGACATGCTCTATATCCTGACTCTCTATCGCAGCGATAACCTTTGGCAAATGAGGGGAGCGGAAATGGGTTGGCGTTGCCTGGGGGAGCACTCCTTCACTCCCGTTCCCTGTCCATAAATCCAAGCTCCGAGCTATAAAACAAAAATCCGGCACATTGGCCGGATTTTTTATGGGAGATTGAGCGTCAAATTACGGACGGTAAACTTTGACGTTGGCAAAGCCTTTCTCTTTCAGGTAAAGCGCCTGCAGCTTGCTCATCACGCCGCGATCGCAGTAGAGCAGGTAGGTCTTCTCTTTGGGCAGATCGCCAAAGGCGGTGGCCAGCTTGAAGAAGGGGATATGCAGTACTTCACGACCTTCCACCACCAGCGGCTTCTCGTCGTGTTCGTCGGCAGAGCGGATATCCAGGATCACCTCGTCAGCGCCCAGCACCTGGGTGGTTTCCACCTCTTGCACTTCAGCAGCAGTCTCTTCACCGATACGACGGATATCGAGGTAACGGGCCTCGGAGACCACCTTGTCCAGAATGGAGAAGTCAAAATTGGCCTCTTCCTCTTCAATGCGGGAGAGCTCGGCCTTCACAGTCGGCTTTTTGGAGATGACCCCACAATACTCCGGCATGGTCTCGGCGAACTCCAGGGTGCCGATGCGGCGGGCTTCACTGATGATATCCGGCTTGTCCCAGGTGATAAGCGGGCGCAGGATCACCTTGTCGGTGACCCGGTCGATCACGTTCAGGTTGGTGAGAGTCTGGCTGGATACCTGACCCACACACTCGCCGGTCACCAGCGCCGGGATCTGGAACTCATCGGCCACCTTGGCGGCAGCACGCATCATCATCCGCTTGAGCACCACGCCCATCTGACCGTTGTCGATCTTCTCGAGGATCTCGGCAACCACCGGCTCGAAGTCCACAGCGGTGAAACGTACCCGGTGGGAGGAGCCGAAACGGTTCCACAGGTGGTAGGCCACCTGCTTGACGCCGATTTCGTGGGCAGCACCGCCCAGATTGAAGAAGCAGTAGTGCACGCGGCAGCCGCGCTTGATGAACTGGAACGATGCCACGCCGGAGTCAAAACCGCCGGAGAGCAGGCTCAGCACATCTTCCTGGGTCGCGATGGGCATGCCGCTCAGGCCCTGATGGATGGCGCTGACAATAAAGAGCTCTTCGCCGTCGATCTCGAGGTTGATCTTCACATCCGGGTTCTTGAGGCGCACACCATTGCTTTCGCAGTGCTGGTTCAGTCCACCGCCCACATAGCGCTCAATCTCGAGGGAGGAGAACTCGTGCTTGCCGTGGCGCTTGGCGCGCACGCAGAAGGTTTTGCCCTTGAGCTGGTCGCCCCACACGGCTTTCACCTGCTCGAAGATGTCGTGCAGATCGGTAAACTTGCTGGCTTGTACCTCGAGGAAGGCCTGAATGCCGGGAATGCAGGCCAGGGCTTCGATTGCCTGCTCGCGGAACTGGTCATTGCGGGAGCTCACGATCAGCTTGTCCCAATCCATCCGTACGCGGGCATCGTCGTCGAAGCGGCGCAGGACATTGCGGATATTGCCCTGCAGGATCTTGATAAAGCGCTGGCGAACCGACTTGCTCTTGATGGTGATTTCCGGGAACAGCTTGATAATGAACTTCATGGTAATGACTCGGGTGACCTTGATTTAAGGGCGCGAATTATATCAGAACTTTGTGGCCAGCGCCTACTGGATGAGCGTTTGCTCACATTCCCCCACGCAGCGTTTGCCGTGCAGCGCCAATCTTGCGTATATTCCCGACCCTGCGCCTCGCCAGATTTTTGACAACAGACTGATCCGATGAAGACCTATATCTACTACCCCGGCATGGAGGTACGCGACGAGCTCTGGCTCAAATTTGCCCTGCTCTATCTGGAGCGGCTCGCCTTTGTCTTCACCGTCAGCGAAAAGAGCGGCCTCACCGCCCTGCTCGATACCCTTCAGCAGCAGACCGATCTGCTGGCCGAGCGGCCCGATGCCGCCTTCTTTGCCGCCATTACCCCGCAGCTGGAGAGCCAGATAAGCGGTCTGGTGGCCCCCGATTTCGTCCGCCACAAGGTGTTTGGCAACAAGGAGCTGATTGGTCGCTGGCGTCAGGAGGCCAACCACGACTGCTTCTGCCCGGAGCAGGCGGGGCTGGAGCGGCTGCACGGCTTTTGCCTGACTCACGGCTTTGCGACCCGGGATGAGGGTGGGATCAGAATGGCACGGCGCTTTGCCAATCTGCTCTCCATGCGTCTCGCCCGTGAGTGGGCACTCGCCAATGACGGGGCGCTTATTACCGATCACGACTATCTCGACCGACTGCTCCATCTGCTGGAATCCCGCTACCACAATCGCGGCGGTCAGGATTGCTTCCACCTCGAGATCCCGTTGCAAGTGCCCACTCACCTGGCCGATATTCCGTTTGCAGAGCTGATTGCCCTGCGCGGGCGCAGCGGCTTTCGCCAGCAGTTGGCCGAATTTCATCTGGCTCTCGACAACCTGCTCACCATGCTGGGTAGCGGCTATGCCGACCCGGCGGCCCTGACCCGCTTTGAACAGGCTCAGCAAGGGCTCAATCAACTGCTCGGCCCCGAGACCCTCAGCATGCCACTCACCACCCTGGTCAGCACCAGCCTGCCCGCCGTGGCGATGCTCCACCAGTTAAAGGCGAGCCACCCCGAAAGCAACCTTATCTTCCATCCCATCAAGAAGAGCCACTTTCACCAGCGCAAGAGCCAGCACTTCTTCACCCGGCTCGGCCATCTGCGCCACCTGGGCTGAACCGATGGAATGAAAAAGGGGTTGGCATCTACCAACCCCTCTCGTTTTCTGCGGCCTACCAATCATCCCCCCGGTGATTGGCCTGCTCTTGCGCCTGCCTGCGCGCCTCCATCGCCCTGTCACGGCGGATATTGGCAGGGGTACAGGCAAACTGTTTCTGATAGCAACGCGCAAAACTATCGGAAGCAGGTTCGAAAGGTGAATAGAACCCGGTACGTTCAGGAGAAACATGGTGATCACCATGATTGGTTGTGGCACAACCCGAACTCATCAGCACCAGCAAGGGACACAGAACACGCAGCAAAAGAGAACTCCCGATTGGATTTGAATGAACTCGTAATTATTCACAAATTAATTCATCCAATCAAATATTGATGCATTTCAAATAGTTAATTACATTCACCTCAATGGCTGTCGGCAAAACGATCAACGGGTGATGGTGCCGGCATCACTGTCAGGATGCACCACGCGAAACTCGATACGATCGCTGTTGCCCGCTTCATCCACCACCACCAGCTGATAACGACCCGCCACACTCAGCACCTGATCCCCGTCCCAGCGCAGTCGCTGGCCGTTGAGAAACCAGGCCGACTTGCCGACACCGCCCAGCACCTTGGGCTGCAACCGATAGCGCTGGCTGCGGATAAGGTTGCCCTCCCCCAGCGCCACGATGCGAATGGGGGCCTGCAGCTCGGCGCTCTGCCCCTCCCCTGCACAACTGCTGGCGAGCAGCGACTGCCGCCGCTCACCGGGGGACCGCCACGGCTCCAGCGACAATGGCCAGAGCGCCCGAAAACCGGATTGTGCCGCATCGGGGCAACGGGTCAGAGTCGGCTTGCCCGCGGCGGTCAATGCAACTTGACGCAGCGGCGAGGGCCAATCCATGGGATCCGGCAAGGTGGGGGGATCGCGCTCTTCCAGCAACCAGGCGCTCTGACGCTGCAAGCAGGCCTCAGGCAGGGTCGAGCTCATTTTGCGCCCCAGCGGCCAGCAGATCTCGGCTTCGCTCACCGTGTTGGGTTGTGCCGGCAGAGAGCTGTTGTCAGCCAGCCGTGAGTAGACCGAGAGCAGCAGCGGCACCGCTGCGCTCTGGCCGTAAAAACCGGGCAAAGGGGTGCCGTCGGGGCGCCCAAGCCAGATGCCGATAGTCCAGCGACCGGAGACCCCCATGGCCCAGCTGTCGCGATAGCCGTAGCTGGTGCCGGTCTTCCAGGCCAGTCGGTTAACCCGGCCGGTCGCCTCACTGGCAAAGGGCTGATCCGCGCGCCCCTGGGCACTCAATATCTGCCAGATGATCCAGGCCGCGCCCGGGCTCAGCAAGGGGCGTGACACCGCCTGCTGCCCCGCCAGCCAGACCGGCATCGCCACCTGCCCCTGCCGGGTCAGCGAGCTGTAGAGCGCCACCAGCTGTTCGAGCCGAATGCCCGCCGCCCCCAGCGCGATGGCAGGATTGGGTTTGTCGGAGAGCGCCAGTCTCACCCCGGCGTTGTCGAGGCGGCTGACCAGTTTGTCCGGCCCCAGCGCCTCCAGCACCTGCACCGCCGGCACGTTGAGGGATTGCTGCAGCGCCTGGGCCAGGGTCACCGGCCCCTGAAAGGCACCGGAAAAGTTGGCGGGGCGGTACTCCGAGCCCAGCCTTGGCGCATCGGAGAGCAAGGAGGCCGAATGCACCAGCCCCTCGTCCATCGCCAAACCGTAGATGAAGGGCTTGAGGGTAGAGCCGGGGGAGCGGATCGCCTGCACCATGTCGAGGTAACCGTGGCGACGCAGATTGCCATACTCGGCGCTGCCCACATAGGCGCGCACCGCCATGGTTTTGTTATCTACCAACAGCAACGCCGCTGAGGTCTGCTCGGGGAAGCGACGGATATAGCTCGCCACCCGCCCCTCCAGCCAGCGCTGCAGATCGCCGTCTATGGTGGTGTGCACCAGCGCCCCGGCCTGATTATCGGCGGCAAGGCGGGCAAAGAGCGGCGCCTCCATTGGCGTGAAGTGACCGCGGGCCAGCACCGGCTCGATGCGTCCCTCCAGCCACGCCTGTTCGGGCCAGACGCCCTGCGCTACCAGTCGCTGCATCACCTTGTCACGGGCGGTGCGGGCCCGCTCGGGATGGCGGTCCGGCCGGTTGCGGCTGGGTGCCTGCGGCAACACCGCCAACAACGCCGCCTCGGCATAGGTCAGCTTGGCCGCACTCTTGCCGAGATAGGCAAAACTTGCCGCCTGCACCCCCTCCAGATTGCCGCCAAACGGCGCCCGATTGAGGTAGACGGTGAGCAGGGTGCGCTTGTCATAGTGCCACTCCAGCTGCAGCGCGCGGGCCATCTGGCGCAGCTTGCCGGGCACGCTCCTGTGGTAGGGCTCGATAAGACGCGCCACCTGCATGGTAAGGGTCGAGCCGCCCGATACAGCCCGCCCATAGCGCAGCCACTGCCAGACCCCGCGCACCATGGCCACCGGATTGACCCCGGGATGACGCCAGAAGTAGCGATCCTCGTAGCCCAGCAGCGCCTCGATATAGCGGGGGGAGACCTGCTCCAGGGTCACGGGATAGCGCCACACGCCGCTGGTATCGGCAAAGGCGCGCAGCGGCCGCCCCTTCATGTCGAGCACCACCCGTGCGTAGGCAGGGTCGAGTGGCGGCGGCGGGAAGAGTCGATCCAGCGCCAGTAATGACAGGAGCAGTGCGACAACGCCCAGCACCGAGAAGAGCAGCCAGCGTGGCAAACGACCAAGCCAGCGCCAGCAAGCGTGGCCAGTGCGACCCAATTTCAGCCAACCACGCTGCCAGAAAGTGAGCGGGCGAACCCGCTCAAGGGAGGGAACATTACTCAGAGATGATCACCTCATGGATATCCTCACCCACGGCACGCAGCTCGGGGCGGTACATATCCTCCACCTGGGTCGGCGGCACCTGATAGCGACCCGGCGTCACCGCCCGCATCAGGTAGACCAGTTGCTGGTTGCTCCCCTCGCTCAGATCCAGCGCAGCCGTGTAGCGGTCATCGCGAAACTCCTGATGCTTGAGATAGTCGTTCCACTCGCTCTGCCACGCCGGTTTCCCCTCGATGGAGAGCTCTTCCAGCTTGATGCTGTTGCCAAGGGCCGGGTTCTCCAGCTCGAAGCCGGCGGGCACCATCTCCACCAGCAGGGCATCGGGCACCGCCGACTCACTGCTGACGTTGAGCCGCACCACCACCAGATCGCCCACCTTCACCTTGGCGGGATCAAACGGCTGACCGTCGCTATTGAACCAGCTACGGGTCACGCTCATCCCCTTGCTGATCCGTGCCGGAGCCTGTTCGGGGTAACCTACCAGAGTACGCTGCACATAGAGGGCCCCCCTGCCCTCGTTGGTGACGGAGCTCGCCGCCAGCGCCTCGGGGGCGCCCTGCTGCAGCGGAGCCGAACCGCTCAGGGATCCACTGCCAAGAGAGGAAGTTACCTTGGCCTGCCAGTCGACGGCCGGATCGAAGCGGGCGAGTCGCAGCAGGGCGAGCCGCTCCTGAGTGCTGAGCCACTGACGGTGAGCCAGGGTATCTGCCACCTTGGCACTGAGGGCCGGCCAGCGCTCCACAGCCAGCTTGTGCTGGCGCAGCAAGGAGAGCTCAAGAGCTTCATCGCGCAGCGGTGAGCCGTAATCCCCGAGATAGTCATCACCGCGCTCGGTCGCCAATGCCCGGCTGAGGGCCTTGGCGGCGTTCTGCTCATCCCCCATGGCCGAGAGGGCCAGCGAGAGGTGGAGCAGCGGCAAACCGGAACGGGCGTGATCGGCCTGCTGCTCCCAGATAAGACGCAGGGTAGCGAGCGGTGCCTTGCCAACCCGGGCCAGCACATAGGCACTGTAGGCCTGATAGGCCAGCCGGCTGTGCTCGGGGGCACTGCTCCAGCGCTCACCGTACTGACTGTCGGTGAGATAGTTTTGCAGCCGGTTCAAAGCCTGATTGAGCATCGCCTCCGGCACTGCGTCACCCGCCTCCTTGCGCGCCAGCAGGTAGTCGGCGGCATAGGCGGTGAGCCACTGCTCCTCGTCGGAGCGACCATCCCAGAGGCCAAAGCCACCGCTTGGCAGTTGCAACCGCTGCAGCCGTTGCAGCAGGGCGCGCTGCACATCCGCCTCGCTCGCCGCTTTCTTGCCCTCTGCGGGTTTGCTCCAGGCGGCCCGCTCATCGGCCGTGGTCAGCAAGTAGGGCCAGGCACGGGACAAGGTCTGCTCCAGACAGGCATAGGGGTAATCGGCCAGCGCCTGCCACTGGGCAGCCGGATCCCAGGGGGGAGTACCGGAGAGGCTGAGCAGCCCCTGCAGGTTGGCGCGATCCAGCCCGACCAGCTCAGCTGGCGCAAAGCTCATCTGTTGGCCGGGAGCCAACATCTGATAGCGCTGGCGAGTCTCGGCAGGCCAGGGGGAACGCAGCGGCAAAGTCCAGTCGCGGCTGATGGCAAAATCCTTGCCGCTGGCCGCCAACTGCAGGCTTGCCACGCCGCTCGCCCCGGTCACGGTGAGCGGCAGGGTCAGCCACTGCTCCTCGCCGTTTTTAAGGGAAAGGGTGCCGGGCAGCTCGCCATTTGCCTTGAGCCCGCCGTTGAGGGTCCAGACAAGGGAGAGGGTCTGATCCTCGCCGCTCATGTTGCGCAGCTGCACCAGCGCCTGGGTCTCATCCCCTCTGGCGCCAAAGCGCGGCCAGCCGATCTCTGCCACCAGCGGCGCCACTACCTTGACGGCGCGCTCGGCCTCCCCGACTTGCTGTTCGTTCCAGGCCAGCGCCATCAGCGCCAGTTCGCCGTTGAAGTTGGGCAAATCGAGCGGGATCACCGCCTTGCCCTGCTGGTCAAAACTCACCTCGCCGCTCCACAGTGCGGCGATCTCGACCCGACTCTCCAGCGCGCCACCCTTTTTCAGCGGCGCTCGGTCACCCCCATAATTGAGGCGGGCCAGCTTGCCATCTTGCGGCGGGATCACCTGGCCGTAGTTGTCGAACAAATCTTGAGCGAAGCGCTTGCGACCAAAGAAGATCTCGAACGGGTCGAGCGGCTGGTAGTCGCTGATATTGAGCACGCCCCGATCCACCGCCGCCAGCACCACGCGCCCCTGACTGTTGGGGGTGGAGGTGGCGGTCACTTCCAGCCGGGTAAGCGGCACAGCTTTATCCGGTGCGCTCAGGGTAAGCGGCAGACGACGCGCTTCCCGATCCAGGGTGAGCGGCACCAGTCCGACCGAGCGCAGGCTCTGTCCCTGCTGGCTGCTGACCGGTTTGGAGGCGCTGTCTGGCGCGGCGATCTGGGCCGAAATGTGCAGATCATGACGCTGCCACTCGGGGCTGACCGGGATCTCGAACTCGCCGCGGGCATCCTTGGCATCGCCACCGGCCCCCTTGAGCTCGATGCGCTGCCACCAGCGCAGGCCGTCGCCATCTTCCACCAGCAGCAACCCCTTACCGGGGCGCGGCGCCACCAGCGTCACTTTGGCCTTGTCGCCCGCCTGATAGGCGCGTTTGTCGAGAGTGATGGCAATCTTGTCAGGCCGTGCCTGCTCGCCACCACCGCCCCAGGCGTAACTGCCTATCTCCACCCGCAGGCTGGATTGATGGCCCTGACTGTTCTCAACCTCCAACCGATACCAGCCCGCCGCCAGTTGCAGCGTGAGCGGGGTCGGCCCCTTGCCATCCAGCTGCAGGGTCTGCTCCTGTTCCAGATAGGGCTGGCTGTTGAACTCGTACTTCCACCCCTCGCCATCGGCGTAGTGCCAGTAGTAGTCGCGGTACTCGTTGATAAGGCGCACTTTCACCGCCCCCGCCACCGGTTGGCCTTGCTCATCGAGGTTGAGGATCTGTAAGGGGAGCGGCTTGCCCCCCTCTACCCGATCGGCCACGAAGTCGGCCTTGAGTGCCGGCCACTGGCTGCCTGCAGGCCAGCCATACTGGGTGCGGCTGCGATTGACGGCGCGGCCACCGGGCTCGGAAAGGGAGACCCGATAGGCCACCTCCAGCGGCCCGAGACCGCGTACCCCATCGAGTTCATCAGCAAGCGAAAAAGTCCCCTGCCCCTGCGCATCGAGGGTGAGATTGAGAGGCTCGAGATCCTTGGCCTGCTCGGCAAGCAGCACGTCACCCAGCGTGAACTCCTGCCACTGGGTAAAAGGCATGGTGGCGCGGCTGATCTTTACCTCCGCCTTGGCCTTGGTGGCACTGGCCGGCGCGCCGTAGAGATAGTCCCCCTGCAGTGGCAGGCTGAGGGCGGCGTCAAGACTCGTCACTTCCCCATCCGGCCCCTTGCCAAGCTGCAGTTTGAGCCGCTCCGGCAGAAACTCCTCCACCAAAAAGGGCCACTCGAAGCGACTGCCGGCGGCGGTCTTGAGGCTGATGGTCCAGCGCCCAAGCGGTGCATCGTTAGGCAAACGCAGGCCGTAGTGGGCCGCCCCCAAATTGTCCGGCAGCAGCCGCTTCTGTTCGAGCAATTGACCGTCCGGCTGCTTCACCTCCAGCTCCACCGCCATCCCCGGCAGCAGCTGGCCATCTTGGCCCTTGAGCAGGATCTCGCTGTCGAGCCGCTCGCCGGGGCGATAGAGGTCGCGCCCGCTAAAGAGATACAACTGCTGGGCCTGCCAGGGCTGGGTACCGAGATCGAAGGTGGAGAGATCGAGCGCCGCCCCATCGAGGCGCAGCACCGCCAGATGGTTGCCCTGTTCGGCCAGCAGCAAGCGAGCCCCCTGCACCTGATCAAAGCGGCGATGACCCTGTGGATCCGTGGTTTGCACCTGCAACCGGTTGCCCTTCTCATCGAGCAGGGAGAGCTGCACATCCTTGAGCGGGTCGGCGCTGGCCAGGGAGCTGACAAACACCTCCAGCTGATCGCGGTAACGGCGGGCACTGAGCCCCATGTCGCTCACCGCGAAATAGGTGGTCTCCTTGCGCCAGTCGTAGTTGCCAAGGGGCGACATCACCGCAAAATAGACGCCAGCCTCCGCCAGCTGCGGCTCTTTCACATTAATGAGGCGGGTCTCGCGCCGGTTGGCATCGAGCTCCAGCGCATAGCGGCCGCTGAACACCCGCTTGGCCCGCTTGGTGATCTGCTCAAGCTCCCAGTTACCCATGCCGGCACCGGGGCGATATTCCGCCAGAAAACGGGACAGATACTCCGCATCGACCCGAAAGAAATCGATATTGACCTCATCCACGTTGACCGCGCTGATGGGCAAGCGAAGTTCCTGACGCAGCGGCAATACCATGCCGCTCGCGGTAAAGGAGGCCCCCGCCTCCAGCGGCCGGGTCTTGAGAGTCCAGCTCTGGGGGGATGGGCCCAGCCCCGCTTTGAGGCTCACCTCGTAGCTTTTGTCGGGCTGAACGTTCGGGAAATAGAGGGTGCGACCATCGTCGGCGAGGATCCACTCCCCCTGCACCTGCTTACCCCCCTCACTGACCCCGAGCCAGCTCTGCCAGTTTGCCTTCGGCGCCAGGGGGCCGGAGAAGACCAGCGCCAGTGCCGGCGCATCGCGATATTGGCGGGCATTGGCCTGCACCACGGCGCTTGGGGCTCCCGTTTCCTGCTGCGCAGTGGATTCTGTGGTCGGTACTTGGCTGGCGGGCTTGTCAGGGCCACAACCAGCCAGCAGCAAACCTGTCAGCCCGGATAGCAGCAGGGCCGAGCAGCGGCGGCGCAGAGCGCCGGTTCCAGCGGTAGAGCGGTGAGAAGCAGAGGGAGAGTCGAAGAGGCGCATAGGTTCCATCCCGAGTTGGAGCGCTGCAAACGCAGCGTGGCTGGAAACAGGATAAGGCATCCTGCTCACCCGACACAAAGCTCATTACCCGAATGGGCACAATTCCGCCCCCCTGCAGCACGAGAACCCCCTTGCCCACTGATCCAGTGCGGCAAGGGTTGTCATCTAGTCGTGGCTGGTCTCGTTTTTTGCTCCGCCTTTGAACCAGCGAAACAGGATGGCCATGACGGCCGCCAGAAACAGCACCAGCGAGGTAATCAGCAGGGCCCGGGTCAACAGTTCGCTGTGGTGGAGGAAGAAGGGGGTATTCATCGCCAGCTTGCCCACCAAACTGAGGCAGAGCGCCCACATAAAGGCACTGGCAAAGCTGGCCACGCACATCCGCAGCACGCTCAGGCGGCCAATCCCCATCAACATGGGGGTCAGCACCCGCACAAACGGGATAAAACGGGAGGAGAACATCGCCAGAAAACCGTACTTTTTCAGCAGCCGGGTCGCCTTGGGCAGGCTGTCGGGAGGCAACATCCGTTCGATATGATCCATAAAGCGGGTGCGCTGCAGTGCCCGTCCCTGCCAGTAGGCGAGCACGGAACCTATGCCTGCAGCCAACGGCAGATAGACAAGAGTCACTTCGGGGCCAAACACCCCCATGCCAACCAACCCACCGGCCAGCAGTACCAGGCTGTCCCCCGGCAGGGGCAGGAAGACGAATGCGGACTCCAGCAGCAGTACCAGCATCAGGCAACTGATCAGCAGGGGTACCGCCTGCATCTGAACCAGGGCGTCAAAATCCTGATGCCAAATGGCCATCAGCATATCCAGCATGTCACTCTCCCTACTACACGGTTCATCATGAACGAGGCAGGGGTTATAGCACCCATCCCCTGAACAAAACGTTAATTTTGTCCGGCACAGGAAATAAAGTGTGTCGAAATATTGCTGCAATTAGGGAATGCAAGGAGGGCGAAAAGCAGAAACAAAAAGCCCCTCATCTTGCACGCACAAGGGAGAGGGGCAAACAGGCACAGAAATAAAACGGTTACTCGGCGGTGGCCATCTGCCAGGTTTTGAAGCCGCCGGAGAGATTCTTCACTTTAAAGCCGTGCTGGCTCAGCAAGCGGCAGGCGACATGGCCGCGCAGCCCAACCTGACAGCTGATCAGCAGCTCTTTCTCTTTGGGCAACTCATGGAGGCGACCACGCAACTCGTCGAGGGGGATATGCAGCGCCCCCGGAATGCGACCCAGCTTGTCGAGCTCCGGGCCATTGCGCACATCCACCACCAGCTGATGGGGGTTACGAGCCTGCACCTCGGCCACGTGGCAGAGCAGGGTGTCCCCCTTCAGGTGGTTGCTCGCCACAAAGCCCGCCATGTTGATCACATCCTTGGCCGATCCAAAGGGCGGCGCATAGGTGAGCTCCAGATCCTGCAGGTCAAACACGGTGAGACCGGCGCGCTGGGCCACTGCCAGCACGTCGATGCGCTTGTCGATGCCATCCTTGCCGATGGCCTGGGCGCCATAAATCTTGCCATCCGGGGCAAACAGCAGCTTGAGGCTGACCGGATGTGCGCCCGGGTAGTAACCGGCGTGGCTGCCCGGATGGACATAAACCTTCTCGAACGGCAATCCCAGTTGCACCAGTCGTTTCTCGTTGAGGCCGGTGCTGGCCACCGCCAGATCGAACAGCTTGCAGATGGCGGTCCCTTGGGTCTTCTTGTAGGTTTCGCTTCGGCCCAGCATGTTGTCGGCGGCGATGCGCCCCTGCCGGTTGGCCGGGCCCGCCAGCGGGATCAGCACAGATTCGCCGGTGACGAAGTCAATCTCTTCCACCGCATCCCCCACCGCATAGATAAAGGGATCCGAGGTACGCATCCCGGCATCCACCTTGATGCCGCCCCGTGGGCCCAGCTCCAGCCCCGCCTTGGCAGCGAGCAGGGTTTCCGGCTTGACGCCGATGGCGAGGATCAAGAGACCGGTATCAAGATGGGAACCGTCATTGAGGGTCAGGCGCAGGCCACCGCTTTTGGCGGTCGGCACGGCGGAGGTCTTCTCGGCAGGCAGATCCAGACTCTCGATGGCGGTGAGGCCGGTGCGCAGGCGAAGGTCGATCCCCTCTTCCCGGATGCGGGCATGGAGCATGTTGGCCATCTCCTTGTCCACCGGCGCCATCACCTGATCGGCCAGCTCCAGCAGGGTGACATCCAGCTTGCGCTGATGCAGCGCCTCCATCATCTCCAGGCCGATAAAACCGCCACCCACCACGGTAACGTGGCGCGGCTGATCGTGATGCAGGGCCGCCAGAATGCGATCCATGTCCGGGATGTTGCGCAGGGTATAGACATGGGGGCTGTCGATACCGGGGAAGGGAGGACGGATCGGCGCCGCCCCCGGGCTCAGCAGCAGCACATCGTAATGCTCGCGCTGCTCTTCACCGGTTTGCAGGTTGCGCACCAGCAAGGTCTTGCCCGCCTTGTCGATCTCAATCACATCGTGGAAGACCCGCACATCGACATTGAAACGGCGCTTGAAGCTCTGGGGAGTCTGCAGCAGCAAGGCATCTCGGTCGGGGATATCGCCCCCGATGTGATAGGGCAGACCGCAGTTGGCGAAGCTGACAAACCCGCCCCGCTCGAACATCACGATCTCTGCCTCTTCACTCAAACGACGAGCACGAGCCGCCGCCGATGCGCCCCCCGCGACACCACCGATAATCAGGATCCGTTTCATCTGCAAGACTCCTCATACATGATAATGGGCAATAAATTAGACTTTTCTAATTTAGAATTCAATGAAATTTTGTTTCACACCATTTTGCAGTATTCTTGCAACCCCGACGGTTGCTTAACAGGATGTTGTTTGTTCATGTCGTCTACCGCACTCAGTCATCTTCCTCCTGCCCTCCAGACGCCGCTCTTTTTCCGTCTGGACCTGCGCAGTCAACGGCTGGTCGCCCTGACCGACGTGATGCAAACCCCGCTCTACTGGCTCGACGAACCGCGCGCCCCCTGGCCTGCCCAGCTGCCCGATGCCCTGCGCCTGCCCATCGAACAACTGTTGGCCAACGGCCATGGCGGCAAGATCACCGTGCGCTTTGCCAGCCAGCTCTGGCACATCGCCCTCGCTCACGAGCAGGATGGCTTCTGGCTCATCTGTCTGCAGAACCTTCGCCAGGAGCCCATCGCCGATCTGGCATTGCAACTGCCGCGCCTCAGCCAGATGGCGAGCCAGCAACAGTATGCGCCCCTGCTCGAGGCCCTTAAAGAGAGCTTGGGGGCCGATCGGCTCATCCTCTGGCACTATCAGGCCAACGGCGATCTCGGCAGCGAGCAACTTACCCCGGTGTTCACCCTAGGGGTCGAGGCGCCCTACCCCATTCGCGGTGACAGCCGCTATATCCGCGCCCTGCGTACCCGCAAAGCGTTGAGTTTCTCGGAGGCCGCCCACCAGCCGATGCTGAGCAATCACCTCTATCTGACCAGTGCCGGTGTGCGCTCACGCCTCGATGGTGCCCTGCTGGAGCAGGACAAGCTGTTCGGGGTGCTGAGTCTGGAGTATCTCGATCCCACCCCGCTTAGCGAGGAGATGTTGCAACTGGTGCGCAGCAGCGCCCAGCTGCTCGTCCACTGGCAACCGCAACCGGAAGAGCACCGCACCGAGCTGGCCCTCCCGCCCGAACTGCACCAGCAGACCGGCATCGACTACTGCAAGACGCTGGTAAGCTGGGCCATGAGCGCCAGCGGTGCCCGGGTGGGCTGGATCGGCGAGTTCCAACCCCGCGGTCAGGATCTCTGGATCATCCCCCGCTGCGTCATCAACGAGGAGATCTGCTCCCCCCTCAAGCCCATCCAGCTCGACCCCGGCCCCGCTCAGGAGCTGTTCCAGCATGGTCAGGCCATCTATGTGGAAGATCTGCCCGTGCGCTATCCCAAGGCGACCCGGCTGCTGGCCCTCAACGCCAGCGCCTACATCGGCATTCCACTCCATGGCCAGAGCGGCGCCCCCATTGGCCAGATCACCCTGCTGCTCGATACCCCCCTCGAGGAGCCCGAACAGCTTCTGGATCTATTGAGCAGCCAGCACGAGCGGGCCGCCATCGAGCTCAAGCGCCTCGCCACCGACGATGCCCTGCGGCTGGCTGAGGTAGCCTTTAATACCCACGATGGGCTGATCGTGATGGATCACAACGGCATCATCCTCAAGGTCAACCACTCCTTCAGCCGGATCACCGGATTTGGCGAGGTAGAGGTGATCGGTCACTCCATTCGCAAGCTGCGCCCCACCTACTACGGGGATCATCTCAAGGAAGATGTCAGCCGCACCGTCAACGAGCAGGAGTTCTGGCTCGGGGAAGAGCGCTGCCTGCACAAGGATGGTCACCTCTTTCCGGTGCGCTTGATGGTGAACGGCGTCAAGGATGAGCAGGGGGAGCTCAGCCACTTTATCTGCAGCTTCTACGACATCACCCAGGAACAAGAGGCAGCCAGACATATCGAGCAGCTCGCCTACTACGACGATCTCTGCGGTCTGCACAACCGCCGCAGCCTCAACCATATTTTGCAGCAGACCCTGAGCGCCCCCAACGGCCAGTGGGGCGCCCTGCTGCTGGTGGATCTCGACAACTTCAAGTCGATCAACGACTCCCTCGGTCATGCCTGCGGCGATCTGCTGCTGCAGGCCGTGGTGCAGCGTTTCAGGGAGCTGCCCCAGGACAATCTGGTGCAGGCGCGCATCTCGGGGGATGAGTTTGCCCTGCTCTTTACCCAGCTCGGACAAGGCGAGGTCACCGCCAAAATTCTGGCAGAGCACTTCGCCCGCGAGCTGATGGGGCTGTTTCGCACCCCGTTCGACATCGGTGATCACAAACTGCACTGCAGCGCCTCGGTGGGGATCAGCCTCTTCTCCGGCAACGAGACGGATCATCTGGTCCTGATGCAACAGGCCGACACCGCGACCCACATGGCCAAGCGCGCCGGTCAGGGCCACTACGTCTTCTTTACCGAGGCGATGGCCCAGCACGAGAAAAATCGGCTGACCCTCACCAATGAGCTGCGCGATGCCCTGCGTCATCACGAGCTGCAGCTCCACTATCAACCGCAATACCGGGTCGACAATGGCTCGCTGTCGGGTATCGAGGCGCTGCTGCGCTGGCAGCGCAGCGACGGCACCATGGTGCCACCCGGGGAGTTTATCCCCATCGCCGAAGAGACCAGCCTGATCCTCGAAATCGGTTACTGGGTGATGAAGACCGCCTGCGCCCAATACAGCTTCTGGCTCAACCGTGGCCTGCAGATCCCCCATCTGTCGGTCAACGTCAGTGCCCGCCAGTTCCACACCCAGGGCTTCGTACAACAGGTGGAGTACATCTTGCGCGACACCGGTGTGCCCCCTTCCCGCCTGCTGCTGGAGGTGACCGAATCGGTAGTCTTGGAGAATCGGCAGGAGAGTATTGCCAGAATGCGCCAGCTCAAGGAGCTCGGCATCCTCATCTCCATCGACGACTTCGGCACAGGCTACTCGTCGCTGGCCTATCTGCGGGATCTGCCCGCCGATGAGGTAAAGCTGGACAGAAGCTTCATTCAGACCCTGGTACACAGCGAACAGGACAGAGCCATCGTCAAGGCGATACTCGATCTGGCCCAGGTCTTTCGTTTTACCGTCACCGCCGAAGGGGTGGAAGAGGAGGCGCAGCTGGCCATCCTCAAAGCGCTGGGATGCCAGCATTATCAAGGGTTTCTCACCAGTCGGCCGCTCACCGTCAAGGGGCTGGAGCAGCTGCTTGGCAGCCGGGCGCCGGACTAAAGGTGTAGGATCAATAGGGGTTTATGTAATAAAATAACGGCCTGCTCGAATCGTTGGAGTTGTTTATGTCTGTCATTAATCGGATCCCTGCCGTTGAAATCAGCCAGCCAGCCGGAGCTCACGGCACCGTTGGCCGGATCCATTCCGTCGAAACCTGCGGCACTGTCGATGGCCCGGGAATACGCTTTATCGTATTCATGCAAGGCTGCCTGATGCGCTGCAAGTACTGCCACAACCGCGATACCTGGGATACCGAAGGTGGCCGCGAAGTGACCGTACCGGAGTTGATGAGTGACATCACCAGCTATCGCCACTTCATGAATGCCTCCGGCGGTGGCGTGACAGCGTCCGGCGGTGAAGCCATGCTGCAACCGGCTTTCATTACCGAACTTTTTACCGCCTGCAAAGAGAAAGGGATCCACACCTGTCTCGACACCAACGGCTTCGTCCGTCATCTCGACGAACAGGTGGACAAGCTGCTCGACCAGACCGATCTGGTGCTGCTCGACATCAAACAGATCAATGACGAGAAACACATTCCGCTGACTCACGTCAGCAACAGATACACCCTGGAGTTTGCCCGCTATCTGGCGGCCAAAGGCAAGACCATGTGGATCCGCTACGTGGTGGTACCGACCTGGAGCGACGACGACGAGAGCGCCGAAGGGCTGGGTCAGTTCATCGCCGAGCTGGGCGAGAGCGTGGAGAAGGTGGAGCTGCTCCCCTATCACGAACTCGGCAAACACAAATGGGATGTGCTGGGCGACCCGTACGAGCTGAGCGGGATCAAGCCCCCCAGCAAGGAGACCATGGAGCGGGTCAAGGGGATCCTTGGCAAGTACCACAACAACGTGAAATATTGATGTGCAAGCAGGCTGACTCGTCAGCCTGCTCTGTTTTCGGGTGGCAGGGATCTGGCTGCCCGGCGTAATCTGACTGCCTCGTGAGTGAACGAATGATGAGTGAAGGACAACTCGCCGCTCTTCTGATCTGGCTGCTGCTACTGACTTTCAGCCTGCGCCGCACCCTGTGGCAACTCCTTCATGACAACCCCCTCTACCAGCATCTGCTGCTGGGGAGCGCCATCGCTCTCATCCCGCTCTGGACGCTGCGCGCCGGTCTGCACGACGGACTGGAGGTGCATTTTCTCGGACTCACCACCCTCACCCTGCTGCTGGGCTGGCGGCTGGCCCTGCTCGCCCCCTGCCTGACCCTGCTGGTACTCGATTACTTTGGCGTCACCAATCTGGCCGACTTTGGCTGGCAGGCGCTGGTTGGCATTGCCCTGCCAGTAGCCAGCAGCTGGCTGCTGTTTCTGGCCAGCTGGGCCTGGCTGCCGCGCCATCTCTTTGTCTATATCTTCGTTGCCGCCTTTCTTGGCGGCGCCCTCGCCATCTCGGTCAAGGTTGCAGCCAGCGCCCTGTTGATGGGGATAAGCGGCAGCTACCCCTGGCATACCATCACGGCAGACTACCTCTCCATCTGGCCGCTGCTACTCTTCCCCGAAGCGCTGCTCAACGGCATGGCGATGACGGTGCTCGCCATCTACCGCCCCCACTGGGTCAACACCTTCTTCGATCGCACCTATCTGGGCAAATAACTCCTTTTCCCCTATCTGCGCGCATAAAAAAGGAGAGGCCATGGCCTCTCCTTTTGCTATTCCGAATTGTGACAAATCCCGGCTTAGTGCAGCTTCAGGGTCGGACGCAGTACCCGGTTGATGCGACCCACCAGCATGATGAGGCCGGTCTTGACGTAGCCATGCAGGGCGATTTGGTGCATCCGGTAGAGAGAGATGTACACCAGACGGGCGATGTAGCCTTCCACCATCATGGAGCCGCGCATCAGGTTGCCCATCAGGCTGCCCACAGTGGAGAAGCGGCTGAGGGATACCAGCGAACCGTGGTCGTGGTAGAGGTAGGGCTTCATCTCGCCGCCGTTCATCTTGGCCAGAATGTTCTTGAACGCCTGGCTGGCCATCTGGTGGGCAGACTGGGCGCGCGGCGGCACGAACTTGCCATCCGGCTGCGGGCAGGCAGCGCAGTCACCGATGACGAAGATGTTCTCGTCACGGGTGGTCTGCAGGGTCTCTTTCACCACCAGCTGGTTGATGCGGTTGGTCTCAAGACCGGCGATATCCTTCATGAAATCCGGCGCCTTGATACCGGCAGCCCATACCATCAGGTCAGCTTCAATCAGCTCGCCATCCTTGGTATGCAGACCTTCGGCAGTCGCTTCGGTGATCATGGTGGCAGTGCGCACATCCACACCCAGCTTGACCAGCTCCTGATGAGCGGCGCCGCTGATGCGCTCCGGCAGGGCCGGCAGGATGCGGGGGCCCGCTTCCACCAGCGTCACCTTCAGGCTGTCAGTGGTCAGGTTCTTGAAGCCGTAGGCGTAGAGCTGCTCGACCGCGTTGTAGAGCTCGGCAGAGAGCTCGACGCCGGTGGCGCCGCCGCCAACGATGGCAATCTTCACCTTGTCGCCCGGCTTATATTCGGTCGCGAACTGCAGGAAGCGGTTCATCATGCTGTTGTGGAAGCGGTGCGCCTGGGAGGGGCTATCCAAGAAGATGCAGTGATCCTTGATGCCCTTGGTGTTGAAGTCATTGGAAACAGAGCCGATGGCCATCACCAGATAGTCGTAAGGCAGCTCGCGCTCGTTGACCACGATGTCGCCACTGTCATCGTGGATCGGGGCCAGTACGATGCGTTTCTCATCACGCTTGATGTCGGTCAGGGTGCCGAGCTGGAAGTCGAAACCGTGGTTTTTGGCGTGAGACTGGTAGCTCAGGGCATCGATGCCCGCATCCATGGAGCCGGTGGCTACTTCGTGCAGCAGGGGCTTCCACAGATGGGTGCGGTTGCGATCGACCAGAGTGATCTTGGCCTTGTTCTTCTTGCCAAGCTTGCGACCCAGACTGGTGGCCAGCTCCAGGCCACCGGCGCCGCCGCCTACAACGACAATATTCATCATGATGATTTTTCCTCGGTTCCTCAAAACGAAAGGGAGCCATTGGCTCCCTAAAACGAAATCGGTCGACGTGATGGATCAGGCTTCTTTGAAGGCCTTCATCCGCTGCAGATGGTGCGAGATGTTTTTGAACTTATGGGTCTCGCGATCATCCCACACGATGTCGTAATAGTTCTTCAATTCACGTTCAGTGTCCCGATTATCGCGCACTTCATCCTGAACGGAAAGGATGCACAGGCAGTTTCCTGAATTTTTCTTACGAAATTCAGTTACACACTTGGTACCAATATCCTCGTACTCCTCCGGCCGGTCGATCTTGCCCTGCATGTTCTCTTCGGGGTGCAGATTGGGGTTGAAGATCACCTGACGAATGCCGCACAGAAAGCCGATCCGCTCGCTCCAGTAGCCACCAAGACCCACGCCGCAGATCAGCGGTTTGGGATCGGTACTCATATCGAGCTGTTTTTTCACTTCCTTGAGCAGATGGCTCATATCATGACGGGGGTGAACCGTGCTGTAGTGCACGAAACGCACATCATCATCAATAAACTGCAACTGCAGCACTTTCTCGTGATTGCCTGGGCTGGTGGCATCAAAGCCATGCAGATAGATGATCATGGATAAGACCTCAGGATCTGTGTCGGTTTTATCGAAACTACCCCAGCGGCGGCCCCGTGCGCCACCAAAACATCCAACTTTCTTGCTTTGGATCACGCCCCCGCCCCCGATTACGCCCAGCAGCCCGCGAGCGCAGTCACATGCTGAGGGGCGCATTGCGAGCAACGTTATGGTGCCCGGCTATCAAAGTGAGATCGCCAGACCAATAATGATAAACCCCTTACCAATCTGAGATGCCCTCACCTCCTTCCCCTGCCAGCAGCCGGACACTTATCTGGCCGGTATGTGACTCATCCCGCAAAAACAAGGCGTTATCGCCAAACGTTTTCTCTCGTGAGCGGCGTTGTGCATGTTTTGTGCACTGACCCGTGCTGCACCGGATCCCTCTCACTACTGCCGAGGGATCTGGCACCTCTGTCAATACACGAGATCAATGACCGGGAAAGCTGCGGCTTTCACTATCTTGCCTGTAGCAGTTGCGCGGGCTTCAAGGAGTGATCTGTTCATGAGCGAGACCAATCCCCCCTCCCACCGACCGGGTGCGCGCAAGCGCCCGGTGGATGAAGTGGAGCGCATGCTCCCCATGGGCCAACTCTTTACCCTGGGCCTGCAACATGTGCTGGTGATGTACGCCGGCGCCGTGGCGGTGCCGCTGGTGATTGGCGGCAGTCTGGGGCTGCCCAAGGATCAAATCTCCTACCTCATCAGTTCGGATCTCTTCTGCTGCGGCATCGTCACCCTGCTGCAATGTGTCGGGATTGGCCGCTTTGCCGGGATCCGGCTGCCGGTCATCATGTCGGTCACCTTTGCCGCCGTGATGCCCATGCTGGCCATCGGAGCCAACCCGGATCTGGGGCTGACGGGCATCTTCGGCGCCACCATTGCCGCCGGTATCATCTCGACCCTGCTGGTGCCGCTGATAGGTCGGCTGATGCCACTCTTCCCCACCGTCGTCACCGGGGTGGTTATCACCTCCATCGGGATCAGCATCATGCAGGTGGGGATCGACTGGATGGCGGGGGGCAAGGGCAATCCGGAATATGGCAGCCTGCGCTATATCGGCACCAGCTTTCTGGTGCTCGTCTTTATCCTGCTGGTGACCCGCTTCACCAAGGGCTTTTTCAGCAATATCTCGGTGCTGCTCGGGATCATCTTCGGTTTCGCGGTGGCCATCGCCATGGGCGAAGTAAGCCTCGATGGCCTCGGCGAGGCAGCCTGGTTTGCTCCCATAGTGCCCTTCGCCTTCGGCTGGCCCACCTTCGATCCCATCTCCATCGCCACTCTGACGGTGATCATGCTCATCACCTTTATCGAATCCATGGGGATGTTTCTGGCCCTTGGCGACATCGTCGGCCATCCGGCCAGGCGCGGTGATATCGTACGCGGGCTGCGGGTGGATGGCATCGGCACCATTATTGGTGGGATATTCAACAGCTTCCCCCACACCTCCTTCTCCCAGAATATCGGTCTGGTGAGCGTGACCGGGGTATCGAGTCGCTGGGTCTGCGTGATGTCGGGGGGGATCCTGCTCGCCTTTGCCCTCATCCCCAAGATGTCGGTGCTGGTCGCCTCCATCCCGCCCTTCGTGCTGGGGGGCGCCGGTATCGTGATGTTCGGTATGGTACTGGCCACCGGCATTCGCATCCTGGCGCGCACCGATTACAACAGCAACCGCCACAACCTCTATATCGTCGCCATCAGTCTCGGAATTGGCATGATCCCGACGGTCTCCGGGAATTTTTTCCAGCAGCTTCCGGCGCAGCTACAACCGCTTTTTCATAGCGGTATCCTGCTGGCCACCATCAGCTCGGTGCTGCTCAACCTCTTCTTCAACGGCTATCAGCCGGATCTGACTCACCAGACCCGCCCCCTGTTCGTTGGCCCCATCAAACCGCAGCAAGAGCAGGCATAACAAACAGGCCCCCGGACAGCGAGACTGTCCGGGGGCCTGTTGTTCATATCACCGCTGACCCAATCAGGCAGGCAACTGCGTGAAGCGCTCTACCGCCTGCGCTACTTGTGCTAGACTCCCCTGCCAGAAGGCGGCCTCACGGATATCCTGCCCCAGATGCTTGGCTACCAGATCTTCGGCGCTCATCCGGCCGGTATCGCGCAGCAAGGCGCGATACGCCTCGGCCACTCCCGCTTCCCCCGCCGCTTTGCGGCTCGTCAACTGCTGATAGACCCCGAGGCTGAACAGGTAACCGAACAGATAGGGGTAGTTGTAAAAACCCAGCCCCGCGATGGAGAAGTGCGCCTTGGCCGCCCAGAACATGGGGTGATAGCGGGTCAGGCTCCCCTCATACCAACGCCCCCATGCCTCGTCAGTCAGCGCCTTGAGTCGCTCTGCTGATACATAACCCTGCGCCCGCTCGGCCACCAAGGCCTGCTCGAAATCGAAGCGGGCCGGAATATTGACCAAGAAGGTGGCTGCGCCGTCGGCCTCCGCCCAGGCGATGGCCAACTGCTCTTCCGGGCTTTGCGCCTGCTCGAACAGGGCGCTGCGCACCAGGGTTTCGGCGAAGATGGAGGCGGTCTCCGCCAGCGTCATGGGGTAGCTGCGCTGACTCATCGGCAGATCGCGGATCACCCAGTTGTGCCAGGCATGACCCAGCTCATGGGCCAGGGTAATGACGTTATCCATGGTGCCGGCATAGGTAACAAAGACCCGCGGTTCGACCGGTTCGGCAAACTTGGTGCAGTAGGCGCCTGTGCGGCGATTTGGCGTGGGCGCAGCATCAATCCACCCCTTCTCGGCCATCATGCGGGCAAATGCCCCCATCTCGGGATCGAAACGGCTAAAGGCATCGGCAATCAACTCGATCGCCTCATCAAAAGGAATGTCGCGGCTGCTGGAAGCAGGCGGCGGCGCAAAGAGATCCTCCGGCCCCAGATCGTCGAGACCAAGGCACTCGGCCATCAGCTCCAGCGCCCGCTGGCCCAACCCACGGGCTCGCCAGGTTTCGCTCATCAGGGCATCGAGGGTGGCACGCTCGATATGGCTCTGGTGGCAGGAGAGATCCAGCGCATCGAGCACACGGGTTTTGCCACGCTGACGGGCCAGCTCCAGCCGCCAGCCGTTGAGGGCATTGAGGATAGCGGCAACCGTCTCCTGCTCACCTTCCCAACCGGCGCTGATGGCATCAAAGGCTTCTAAACGCAGCGCACGTATCGGGCTGGAGAGCAGATTGCTCGCCTCGGCCAGCCCCATCTCGCGGCCATCAATGGTCAAGCGGATCTTGCCCACCAGATCGTTGTAGAGGTTGCCCCAGGCGTGCAGGCCATCGGTGCCCAGACCAATCACCAGCTGCTCTGCCGCCACCGGCAGGCGCTGATCCTGCAAACGACGCTCGTGGCGCAGGCGGAACGCCTCCTCGCCTAGTAGCGGATCCGCCATCAGCGCGGCGAATTCCTCTTCCGGCAAGGCCAGCATCAGATCTTCCACCGGCGCCAGCGTCTTGAACAGATCGGCATTAAGGGCGCGGGCACGGGACGCCAACTGTTTGGCCTGCGGATCCCGCGCATCCTGACTGCCTCGGCATGCGGCCAGAATGGCGACGTTCCAGCCGATATGGCGAATATCACGGGCGCGCAGCCGCACTTCCCGCAAGAAATCCAGCAGTGCAGCGTCATCACCGCGCACCATGTCCAGACCCGCCATATAGCTGGTCAGCTCCTCCAGCGCGCCTCGGGCGGCGCGCATGTCCGCTTCCAGCTCTGGGCTGTCGAGGCCCGGGTAGATATGGTCGTTATTCCACTGTTGTTGATACATAGCTTCTCGCAAAGGCCTTTATCGGGAGGCGCAGCAGACCTGCGGGCAGCAAGTCCGAAACCGGGCAACCCGAAGGCCAAAAAATGAAGAGAGGAAAAAAGAGACAATGGCCCGCAAGCTCGCTTATCCCTTGGCCGGGGCGAGACGGCTCACCAGCGTCATCACGGCAACCAGCAGCAGACCCGCCACCACACCGGCCACGGCGTTGAGCAGCGTCGGCGTCACCGCCGCCAGTACGGCCCCCACTGTGGGCAGGGTGGCAACGACAGCGGCTGCGCCTTCAATCAGGTGATGGGCAAAGGGCCAGCCATGCACCAGAATGCCGCCGCCCACCATAAACATGGCGATGGTACCGACCAGTGCCAGCAGGTGCATCAGACGAGGCGCCGTCACCAACAGTCCCTGCCCCACAGCGCGGCGCAAGGCGCTGCCATCGGGCTTTTGCAGCAGATGCAGACCGATGTCATCGAGCTTGACGATCAGCCCCACCAACCCGTAGACCCCGATGGTCATCAGCAGGGCAATGCCCGCCACCACCGATAGCTGCAGCGCGAGGCTTGCTCCCTGTACCGTGCCAAGAGCGATGACGATGATCTCGGCAGAGAGAATAAAATCGGTGCGGATCGCCCCTTTTACCTTCTGCTGCTCGAAGGCGACCAGATCATCGGGAATAGGAGCTGTGTGTGCCTCACCTTCGCTCACTTCATGAGGCAGGAACTTGTGGGCCAGCTTCTCGGCCCCCTCAAAGCAGAGGTAGGCGCCTCCCAGCATCAAGAGTGGCGTGATAAGCCAGGGCACCAGGGCACTGATGGCGATGGCGGCGGGCACCAGAATCAGCTTGTTGCGAAATGAGCCTTTGGCCACCGCCCACACCACCGGCAGCTCCCGCTCGGCACGCACTCCGGAAACCTGCTCCGCGTTGAGGGCCAGATCATCCCCCAATACCCCGGCGGTCTTCTTCGCCGCCATCTTGGTCATCAGCGCCACGTCATCAAGCACGCTGGCGATATCGTCGAGCAGGGCCAACAAACTGGTTCCAGCCATATCAAAGATCCCTTATATCAGTGAGAAACGTCTTCCCGAAAAATGTCTCGCGCTTGTTCACCACGACCTTGGTCATCAGCGCCACGTCATCAAGCACGCTGGCGATATCATCGAGCAGGGCCAACAAACTGGTTCCGGCCATATCAAAGCTTCCTTATATCAGTGAGAACAACCCCGGGAGAGAGGTGTACGTCCCGATAACCACCAGGGTCAACAGGACCACCTCATGGCGATCGCAGGCCATCATCGGCCGCGCCAAGAATTCGGCGCTCGCCATCGGGGGGTTACGTCTTTCGGGCAAAAGATGGCACAGTGTAACGAGAAGCCGCCGTTTCGGCAGCACCCCTGAGCCATTTGTTCCTGGTTCCCTCTGAATCACCTCAAGGAGTTCCCATGCAACCCTGGCAACCTCTGCTCGATCTCTGGTTTGGCGACGAAGCCGATGACGTCCTGCGGGCCACACGGCAAGCCCCGCTCTGGTGGGGAAAAAGCAGTGAAACGGATGCCCTGCTGGCCAGCCGCTTTGGCGAGCTGGCAGAGGCGGCAGCCAAGGGCAGCCTCGCCCACTGGGCCGATACTCCCAGCGGTCGGCTGGCGCTGATCCTGCTGCTCGACCAGCTGCCACGCAATATCCATCGCGGCACGCCTGCGGCCTTTGCCCAGGATCCGCTGGCAAGGGATCTCTGCCTGAAAGGGCTGTCCATCGGGGCTGACAAATCCCTCTCGCCACTGGAGCGGGTCTTCTTCTATCTGCCGCTGGAGCATGCCGAATCCCGCGAACAACAGGCCAGAAGTGTGGCGCTGTTTGAGGCACTCGCTGCCGAGCAGGCTGGCACACCGGCGCAGGCGACCTTTGCCGGATTTGCCGACTTTGCCCGCCGCCATCAGGTGATCATCGAACGCTTTGGCCGCTTCCCCCACCGCAACGACATTCTGGGTCGCACCAGCACACCGGAAGAGGCGGCATTTTTGCAGCAACCGGGCTCAGGCTTCTAAGCAAGCCATATAAAAAAATCCCCGCCAGCTGGCTGGCGGGGATAGCGGATGGATAACAACCGTCGGCGTTACTGAATGCGATAGCGGGATATCTGCTGGTGGATGCTCTCGGTGGTGACATTGAGCTCCTCGGCTGCGGCAGAGGTCTCCTCCGCTGTGCTGCTGGTTTGCTGCACGACCTGAGCTATCTGCTCTACCTGATGGGCAATCGACTCGGCGGCCGAACTCTGCTCGCGGATGGCATTGGTGATCTCGCCCACCTGCTCCATCACCCGGTGCGACGCACTGCGGATTTCGGCAATAATGGCGCCACTTTCTGTCGCCATGGTGACCCCCTGGCTCACCTTCTCCTCCACCAGATGCATGCGGGAGACCGTATTGTTAGACTCCTGCTGGATCGCCTCTACGGTGGCGGAGATCTCCTGGGTGGATTGGGCTGTGCGCTCCGCCAGTTTGCGCACCTCATCCGCTACTACCGCAAAACCACGACCTGACTCCCCGGCCCTCGCCGCTTCAATGGCCGCGTTCAAGGCCAGCAAGTTGGTCTGCCCCGCCACATCACGGATCACGTTGACCACACCGCCAATGCGCGAAATGCCCTCACCCAGCGCAATGACCTCGGCCGAGGCCTGCCGAATGGAGTCGGCGATCTCGTTGATGGCATGAACGGTGCGCTCGATGGTCCGGCCCCCTTCGGTCGCCAGTTGCCCCGACTCGTTGGTGATGCGGCTCGTCTCCTGAGTACGCTGGGAGATATCGGTGATGCTGACCGTCATCTCTTCCACACCGGCGGCTATCAGACTGGTGGCATCATTGGCCTGACTGGCCGAGCTGGCCAGGTGTTGCGCTGCCTGAGAGAGGGATTCGGCAGTGCTCTTGATCTGCAAGCTGCCTACGGAAAATTCGGTAAATGTCTGTTGCAGCGTATCGAGCAGCCGGTTGACCGCATTGAGGGTCAGACCAATCTCATCCTGCTGTTTCACATCTGCTCTCAGGGTAAAGTTGAGGTCGCGCTGGATCCGGGTCAGGATATCCATGGCAGTGCGAAGGGGATTGGCCACCTGATTGAACAACCAGACAAACAACCCCAACGTCAGCACTGTGGTACCACCGGCGATAAACAACAGGGTTTGCAGGCTGTTGTCGTAGTTCTCCTGACCCTGCTTCTTGAGCGCCAGTCCCAAATCCATATTGAAGTTGACGTGAAGCTCGATTGCCTTGGCAAACTGCTGGAACAATCCGTATGCCTCTCCCGACAGCATGTCTCTGGCTTCATCGTTCTTGTTTTGGCGGGAGAGCTGCAGAACCTTGTCTATCTCCTGATAATATTGCGCGACAATACGTTGATCATCGTCGGTCAGGCGCCGATCTTCATCATTGGAGAGCATCTCAGCTTTGTATTTGTCGAGCAGTGAAGTGATCTGTCCCTGTATCTCGGTGATACCCGTTTCGATCTGCTGCATCCTGCTTGAGTCGGTATTGAGCACATGTGTTTGTACCAGCGAGTGCAATTCATAGAAATCGGCCTGCACTTCCTTAATCAGCGAAATACTGGGCACCGTATTGTCCGTCACATAGCTCAAATCACGGTTGCCTGCCCCAAGGCGATTGATACTGAACCAGCTGAGAAAAATGAGCGTCAGCATCACCAGCAGCGCGATCAGTTGCAGTCGACGAGCAATATTCATAACCGTACACTCCAGATGGAAACTATCTAGCAGTGTAGACGAGCCATAAACAACAACGGCCCGCATTGGCGGGCCGTTGTTGTTTATTTTTCATAGCGTTGTGATCAGGCCTTGGCTGGCTCACTCTCACCCAGCGCGACAGTTTCACCCAGACTGTCTTCGGTCTTGGCAACCACGCTGGCGGCGATGGCGTTGCCCAGCACGTTGGTGGCCGAGCGGCCCATGTCGAGGAAGTGGTCGATCCCCAGCAGCAGCAGGATGCCCGCTTCCGGAATATGGAACTGGTTCAGGGTGGCGGCAATCACAACCAGAGAGGCACGCGGTACCCCGGCCATCCCCTTGGAAGTGACCATCAACAGCAGCAGCATGGTGATCTGCTGGGCCATGGAGAGCTCGATGCCATACGCCTGGGCGATGAACATCACCGCGAAGGTGCAGTACATCATGGAGCCGTCGAGGTTGAAGGAGTACCCCATCGGCAGCACGAAGCTGGCGATGCGCTTGTCACAACCGAACTTCTCCAGACGATCCAGGGTCTTCGGATAGGCCGCTTCGGAGCTGGCGGTCGAGAAGGCGAGCAGGATGGGTTCGCGGATCATCGCCAGCAGCTTGATGACACGGCCACGCAGGAAGACGCTGCCCATGGCGATCAGCAGCAGCCAGAGGCAGGCCAGCGCGATATAGAACTGGGCCATAAAGCTGCCGTAGGTAACCAGAATACCCAGCCCCTCTTTGGCCACCATGGCGGCGATGGCGCCAAACACCGCGAACGGCGCAAAGTTCATCACATAACCGGTCACTTTCAGCATGATCTCGGCAGCGCTGGCCATCAGCACCACTACCGGCTTGGCCAGATCGCCGAGCGCGGCGGCAGCCAGACCGAAGAAGAGGGAGAAGACCACGATCTGCAGGATCTCGTTGGTGGCCATCGCCTCGACCACGCTCTTGGGGATGGCGTGGGTCACAAAATCTTTCAGGGTAATGGCACCTGCAGCAATGCCCGAGCTGGCGGTGTCATTAGGCAGGGAGAGTGAAAGACCCACACCCGGCTGCATCAGGGTCACCATCACCAGACCCAGGCTCAGGGACATCAGAGAGGCCAGCATGAACCAGCCAAGGGTCTTGGCACCGATACGCCCCACGGTGCGGGTGTCGCCCATCTTGGCGATACCGACCACCAGGGTAGTGAAGACCAGGGGAGCGATGATCATCTTGATCAGGCGCAGGAAGATATCGGTCAGGATCGTGATGTTATTGGCGAAATCCGCAGCCTGATCTGCGGCAAACATCCGATAGCCCTGGCCGGTGAGGATGCCAAACATCATGGAGATGAGGATGGCGACCGTCAGTTTATTCATTTTCATGGGGGAGTCCCGGTTTTGATTGGTGCAAGCCGTAAACAGTGGCGTGGGAGCCACTACAGTCCATTTTTGTGATCCGAGCCGTTGATTCCTGGCGGCTGGTATGCTGGGAGAATGCCTAAAAGCAGGGGGTAAATCTAGAGGCTTTATCCAGAATTTTATCCTGCCATTAGGTGTATGTGATATGGATCTTGCAAACCACCAATATTAATCACTGTTTATTTTGATTTCGGCGAGATATTTCGCATCCAGAGTTCGCTCATCGAGTGCCCGTGGCAACATGCGAAAAGTGAGCAGCGCCGAGATGGTATGCTGCACCTGCATCTGGGCCATAAAGAGATCCGGCTCATCCTCGTCAAAGCCGAAGATCGGCCGTGATGTGGTCACCCTGACGGCATCGCGGTTAATGGTCAGCTCATCGACCTTGAGCCAGGAGTAACCCTCTGCCAGTGCCAGCTCCCCTGCCCGCTTGAGCACATATTTGCGGGCGGTCTCCCTGTCCACCAGATCGTTGCCGACAAACTCCAACTGCCACTTGTCCGGGCCAAGCCGGGTCTGGGAGAAACCGGTCTGGCCATTCCAGAACGACTTTTCACTCTCATAAGGGGTGGCGCAGCCCACCAGCAGCAGGGTGAGCATCAGCAGACAACAGGGTTTAGATACGGATGCAGACACGAGAGGCCTCGCCAGGCAAATGAGCAACAGAGTCGTTACTACACCATAAAGCGCAGTGGCTGCACAATCGACTCACGTCAACATCGACCGGCACGCATCACCACTGGCTTCGCGCCTGTGCGGCAAATCGCAGGCAAAAGAAAAGGCCTTGTCGTTTGACAAGGCCTTTACCGGGGAATTTGGTCGGTGTGAGAGGATTCGAACCTCCGACCCTCTACACCCCATGCAGATGCGCTACCTGGCTGCGCTACACACCGACGGAGTCAGCTCGGCTGACGGGGGCAGAGTTTATGGAGATGACCCTGCCCTGTCAACAGGGAAACGCCGCCAATTCCTCGGTCACGGTGCGTTCGCCTGCTTTGCGAACAATCAGCGGTTAAAGGTCAGCCGCTTGCCCAGGATCTGGTCAGTCACCTGCCCGTTTTGCCAGGCGATCTGGCCGTTCACCAGCGTCATCTCCACCGTGCTGTGGAAGCGGTAGCCGTTGAAGGGCGACCAGCCACAGTGATAGAGGATGTTGTCATCGTTGACCACATAGGGCTTGCCCAGATCCAGCAGCACCAGATCGGCGAAGTAGCCCTCGCGGATATAACCGCGATCCTGCACCTGGAAGCGCTCGGCCACCGCATGGGAGGTCTTCTTGACGATAGTCTCCAGGGTAAACACGCCGTTGTGGTAGAGCTCCAGCAGCGCCTGCAAAGAGTGCTGCACCAGCGGCACACCGGACGGCGCCTTGAAGTAGCTGTTCTGCTTCTCTTCCCAGGTGTGGGGCGCGTGGTCGGTGGCGATGATGTCGAGCACGTCGTTGCGTACCGCATCCAGCAGTGCCTGCTGGTCGGCGGCACTCTTCACCGCAGGGTTGCACTTGATCAGGCTGCCCTGGGTCTCGTAATCGGCATCATTGAAGAAGAGGTGGTGCACACACACCTCGGCGGTGATGTTCTTGTCCTTCAGCTCGCTCAGGTCGTGGCTGGCGGTAAAGAGCGACAGCTCCTTGGCCGAGGTCAGATGCAGCACATGCAGCTTGGCACCGTATTTTTTCGCCAACGCCACCGCCATGCTGGAGGATTTGTAGCACGCCTCGTCACTGCGAATGCGGCCGTGCTCGCCCATCGGCACATTCTCGCCCCACTTGGCCCGCGCCGCCTCTTCCGCCTTGGCGATGGTCGGGGTGTCTTCACAGTGGGTCACGATCATCACCGGACTTTCGCGGAAGATGGCCGCCAGGGTCTCCTGATTGTCCACCAGCATGTTGCCGGTCGAGGAGCCCATAAACACCTTGACCCCGCAGGACTGCTTGGGGTCGAGACGCTTGATCTCTTCAAGGTTGTCGTTGGTGGCGCCGAGATAGAAGCTGTAGTTGGCGACGGAGGAGTTGGCAGCGATCTGGTATTTGGCTTCGAGGGCGTCGAGGGTGGTGGTCTGGGGATTGACGTTGGGCATTTCCATGAAACTGGTGGTGCCACCGGCGACGGCGGCGCGGGATTCGCTGGCAATAGTCCCCTTGTGGGTCAATCCCGGCTCCCGGAAGTGGACCTGATCATCGATCATTCCGGGGATGAGATGGCGACCTGCGGCATCGATCACCAGCGCATCGGGCGCCTCGATATCCGGGGCGATGCGGGCAATCCGTTCCCCCTCGATCAACACATCGGAGGCATAGATACGGCCTTCGTTGACCAGGGTGGCATTCTTGATAAGCAGTTTGTTCATGGGGGGTTCCAGTTCCTTTGCCGATAATCGCGGGTCATAATAGCGCAAAACTGCCCTTTCTCTGTAGCAAGGCCTGACTGATGAAGTTATTTGTAAGAGATTTGACCGTGATCGACTCCAGCTACCTGTGCGAACGCCGCGGCATGGTGGGCGAGAGCTGGCTGGTAGATATCGAAATGAGCGGTGAGCTCAACGAAATGAGCATGCTGCTGGACTTTGGCCGGGTAAAGAAGCTGATCAAGTCGATCATCGATGAAGAGGTGGACCACAAGCTGCTGGTGCCGACCGAGTGCCCGCTGATCCACGTCGAGACACTGGATGGTGACGAAAGCACAGTGGATCTGCTGCGCCCGGGTCGCTCCATCCATCTGCGCTGCCCATCCCAGGGCTTTGCCTTTATCCCTGCCCCGCAAGTTGATAAAGAGTCGGTGACCCGCTACCTGCTGGCGGTACTGGCCAAACGGCTGCCGGGCAATATCAAGGATCTCTCCCTGACCCTGCGTCAGGAGGCGATCACCGGCGCCTTCTACCACTACAGCCACGGCCTGAAAAAGCACGATGGCAACTGCCAGCGCATCGCCCACGGCCACCGCTCTCCCATCGAGATCCACGTCGATGGCGAGCGCGACCAGGAGCTTGAGCTCAACTGGGCCGAGCGCTGGGGCGATATCTACCTCGGCACCGAGGAGGACAAGGTGGCTCTGACCGAGCTCGCTTTGAGCCCCCGCGCCAATGCCCAACTTGGCGAGCATCACTGCGGCTTCAAATATGTGGCGCCGCAAGGGCTGTTCCAGCTGGCCATCCCCACCGCCGAGGTGGAGATGATCGACACTGACACCACGGTCGAGCTGCTGGCCTGCTACATCGCTCGCGAAGTGAAGAAGATGGTGGGCGACAAGTTCGTCAAGATTGTCGCCTATGAAGGGGTCGGCAAGGGCGCGATTGCCTACGCCTGATCCCCTTGTCGCTGCCGCAATAAAGAGAAGGCCCCGCATCTGCGGGGCCTTGTTGTTTCAACTCTCGACCATCAGGCACTGAGGCGGAAACGCTTGACCAGGCTCTCCTGCTGCTCGGCAAGGGAGTCCAGCTGCTGGCTGGTCTCGGCCACCCGCTCGATCCCCTGATAGTTGAGATCCGAGATATCGGAGATGCGGTTGAGGTTGGTGGCGATATCGGCGCTGGTGGCCTGCTGCTGCTCGGCGGCAGAGGCGATCTGGCTCGACATGTCGCTGATCAGCACCACAATCCCCTGCACCTCCTCCATGGCGTTGTTGGCGTGAGAGCTCTGATCCACGCAGCTGTCCATCTCGCGAGAGCACTCCTGCATCACGGTCACCGCCTTGGCTACCCCCTGCTGCAGGTTCTCGATCATGGTCTGGATTTCGCTGGTGGACTGGGCGGTACGGCCCGCCAGACTGCGCACCTCATCCGCCACCACCGCAAATCCGCGCCCCTGCTCGCCGGCCCGCGCCGCTTCGATGGCGGCGTTGAGGGCCAGCAGATTGGTCTGCTCGGCGATGCCTCGAATGACATCGAGGATATTGCCGATCTGGCTGCTCATGGCGCTCACATCACCAATCACCTTGCCGGTCTGTTGCAGCTTGCCCGCCAGTTGATGAGTGGTGGTGATATTGCCCGCCATCACCTTGCGCCCCATCTCGGAGGCCTTCTCCACATCCTGCACCCGCTCCAGGGTCTGGTTGGCGGCCTGCGCCACCTCCCGCACCGAGGCCTCCATCTGGGTCATGGCGGCGGCGACCGAGGCGGTCTCCTGGCGCTGTTTCTCCAGATCCGCCCGCACCGATTCGGTGGTGTGGCGATTGCCGTGGGCGGCATCGTTAAGCTGGGCAGACGCTTGTGAAAGCTGCGCCAGCACCTCCCCCATCTGGGCAATCAGCAGGTTGATCTGGCTGCCCAGCTGACCAAATTCGTTCTTGCTCTGAAAACCGATGCGCTGGGTCATGTCGCCCTGAGTCACTTCAGTCAGCACCCGCAGCAGTTCCCTGAGCGGACGGCGAATGGCCTTGCCCAAGGTATAAGCCACCAGCATGGCGATCAGGATGGCGACGACGATGCTGGTTCCCTGGGTCAGGGTGCTCTGGCTCTGTGTGGCTTTGGCGTGCTGAATGCTTTGACTCATCAGCTGCTGACTCTGGCCGGTGATCCGCTCAAGCTGGTTCTGGATCTCGACGATGAGAGCGCTCGCCTGCTTGCTCTTCTCCCGCATCTGTTCCTGCTGCTTCATCAGCGCCAGATACTGGGAGAGCACGCCTTCGCTTGCGGTGGTGTCGCGCACAAAGCCGTGAACATAGTGGCCCATGTCGTTCTCGAAGTTCTTCAGCTCCCCCTGCAGATCCTTGATGGTGCTGTTGAACCCCTCGATCTGCATCTTGTTGCGCTTGAGCGCCCCTTCGATGGGGGCCGGAATGGTCTGATTGAGGGCGTCCATGGTGGAGAGTTCGATGGCGGAAAGCTTGGTGGTCAGGGTCTCGGAGAGCATCTTGATAAAGCTGTCGTCGATGGTGACCATCATGTCACCCAGACTCTTCTTGAACTGGGGCAGACTGACCTGAAACTGCCCCTTGGCCAGATTGACCTTGTGCAGCCGGGTGAGCAGCGCCTCGTGTTCACCGGGCAGGGTATCGGTCAGTTGCAGGTAGCTGTCGACCTGCTGGCTGAGGCTGCTCATCTCCCCTTGCAGTTCGGGGTGGTGGGCCACCTGCTGGCGCAAGACATCAAGGCTCTTGCCCACCGCGGCCTTGGCCTGTTTCAGTTCGGCCACTTCGGCCGGCAGCTGTTTGGGATCCTGCTCGGTGAGCACATCCCCCAGCCACTTGTTGGCGCTGAGCAGGGTGATCTGGGTCTGACTGCTGGCAATCACCAGCGGCATAGACTGCTGGGTAACCTGCTCCAGCGCGTTCCCCAGAGTCTCCTGACTACGAAATGTGAGCAGTGAACTGGCCACCATCACGGCCACCAGGATCGCGAAGCCAAGGTAGACTCGCTGCAAGATGGAGAGATCCGACATTGTTTGTTTCATTATTGTCCCGCTGTATATGCAAAAGTCCCTTGCCTGAGTACCCCGTCCTTTTGATACCCTGCAGACCACCCTGAACAGGCGCTGCAGATGACGTCCCTCTGGCTATCGGTATTTTTAACAATAACTGAAGGGAATGGGACATCAGCTGTGTCAAATGTCGGCTTGTGTCACACTTGGCGTGCTGCTCGCCCCCCTTTCGGGAGCCGCTTGGGGTTCTAGTTCAATTTTCTGTTTCATATAAGGGAGTTAGCCATGGCGCAAGAAACCATTTTCAGCAAAATCATCCGTAAAGAGATCCCCGCCGACATCCTTTATCAAGACGATCTGGTCACCGCATTCCGGGATATCCAGCCCAAGGCCAAGACCCATATTCTGATCATCCCTAATGTGCTGATCCCCACCGTCAATGACGTGGAAGCCGAACATGAACTGGCCCTTGGCCGGATGTTCACCGTGGCCCGCAAACTGGCCGCTGAGGCTGGCATCGCCGAAGATGGCTACCGCCTCATCATGAACTGCAACCGCCACGGCGGGCAGGAGGTCTACCACATCCACATGCATCTGGTCGGTGGCCAGCCGCTGGGACCGCTGCTCAGCCTGTAATGAATCGCAACGCCTCAACCTGCCGCAGCGCCCTGTTGCTCTGCGGCGCCCTGCTGTTGCTGGGAGGCTGCGCCTCCCGCTGGCAGGATATGTTCGTCTCCTACTCCGATCAGATGGTGCCCCTGCGCAACCAGCTGCTGCTGGGCCATGCCGCCGAGGCGTTGCCCGAGGTGCGCGACTCCACCCTTGGGGATGACACCTTTGTGCTGGATCGGCTCGAACAGGGGCGCATTGCCTGGCTGGCAGGTCAGGATGCGGGCAGCAAGCAGGCGTTCACCGCCGCCGACAGCCGCCTTCAGTGGGAAGACAATCAGGCCGAATACCGGCTGAGCCACGGTCTGGATCAGGTGGGCAGTCTGCTCACCAACGACCAGTCGATGGCCTATCGTACTCCCGATTACGAACGCACCATGCTGCACCACTATCTGGCCCTCAACTATCTGCAACGGGGTGATGCCGATGGCGCCCTGGTGGAGGTGCGCCGGGCCAATCAGGTGCAGGAGCAGGCCCTGAAACGGCGAGCCGATGAGGTACGCAAGGCAAAGGATGAGAGCGAAGAGGCCGAAGCAGAAGGCGAGATGCGCCAGCTGATGTCGCGCGGCGCACCGGATCTCGACCGGTTGATCGGCAAGGTCAAAAACGGTTTCCAGAACGCCTACACCTTCTATTTTTCCGCCGTGCTGTATGAGGCGGCCGGGGATCTCAACGATGCCTGGGTCGACTATCAGCGCGGCTACCAGATAGCGCCGGACAACCGCAGCCTGCAAGATGCCTTGCTGCGTCTGGCGCGGCTGCGTGGCTCACCGGACGAGATCCGCGAGACCGAGAAAAAGATAGGCCGCAAAGCGCCGCCGCTTGCAAAAGATCAAGGCCAACTGGTGGTGCTGTTTGAAGATGGTTTGATCCCGGCACGGCGCGAACTGTTCCTACCGCTCCCCATCTCCACCTCCCGCGGCGATTTTCGCACCTTTACCGTCGCCATCCCCTATTACGATAATCGGGCCAGCGATACCGGCCCGCTGACGGTGGAAGTCGGCAAGCGGGTCGAGCAGACCAGCGAGCTGGTCAGGCTGGAAGCGCTGGCCGCCAAAGATCTGCAGGAGCGGCTGCCCGGCATGCTGACCCGCCAGGCGCTGCGACTGGTGGCCAAGGAGCAGATGCGCCGCGCCGCCGCCAAAGAGGGAGGGGATGTGGGCAATATTCTGGTGGGGATCTTCAACACCCTCTCGGAGCGGGCCGATACCCGCAGCTGGCTGACGCTGCCAGCGCAGGCATCGAGCTGGCAGGGGATGGTGCCGGCGGGTGACATCAATCTCACCCTGGGCGCGGGGGCGGCGCAGCGGCAATTGCCGCTCACCATCCACAAGGGACGCACCACCCTGATCTGGGTACAGCGCCTCGGCGCCGGTCTGACCACCCGGGTGATGCCGCTCTGAGCAGATGGCGAAGAGAGATGAGCAAGACAATTAACCGGACAGGCTCATACGCAGCCCCACTCACCCCGATTAAGGAGAGCAAGATGAAAGCATACGGGTTGGCCCTCGGGCTCGCGCTGCTGACCGGCTGCGCCACCAACACCTCAGGCGTGGCACTCTATGGGGCTCCGGGCGCCGCAGCGGTGGCGGAGCAGCATCAAAACGTCAACGTCACCCTGACCGAGCTGAGCCGCCGCCAGCAAAATGGTTTGCTGCAGGTCAATGTGGCCGCCGCCAGCACCCAGCGCGGCGATAACAAGCTGCAATATATCTTCTATTGGTATGATGAGGCCGGTCAGGAGGTCGCCAGCGATGGCCGCGGCTGGACCCCCATCAAGCTGCATGGCTATCAGACCCGCACCCTCTCGGCCCTGGCGCCCAGCCCGGCGGCGCAGGGTTACCGGATTTACGTACGCGAAGTGATTGAGGAATCCTACTGATGAAAATGAATCATGCCCTGCTGATCCTGACCGGCGCGTTGCTCTTGGGCGGCTGCTCCAGCACCACCGTCAGCTATGGCGATCCGACCGAAACCGAAACCGTCACCGTCGATTACGGCTCAAGCGACCTGCAGGCCATCGCCGACAAGATGGCGGACTCCATGCTGGCATCGCCGGCCACCAGCGAGATCACCGCAGGCGGTCGTCCGGTGATGTTTATGGACTCTATCCGCAACAAGACCTCCGAGCACATCGATACCGAAGCCATCACCGATACCATCCGCACCAAATTGCTGCGGGCCGGCAAGTTCCGCTTCGTCGACATGAGCAAGGTGGCCGCCGTCAAGCAGCAGCTCGAATACCAGCAGAGCAGCGGCATGGTGGATCCAGCCTCCATGGTGCGTCTGGGCAAGCAGACCGGTGCCCGCTACATGGTCTATGGCAACCTCGCCAGCATCGTCAAGGACAATGGCAAGGTGAAGGATGTCTACTACCAGATGACCATGAACCTGATGGATCTGCAAAACGGCGAACTGCTGTGGGCCGATCAGAAAGAGATCCGCAAACAGGCGAAGAAATCCACCTTTGGCTGGTAACAGGCTCCTGGTGACAGGCAACTGTGATCCGCTACTGGCCAGCCTGCCCGCCCCCTGGCGGGAGGGGCAGCTGGAACCACTCGGGTTAGGCCTGACCAACTGCAACTATCGACTGCGCCTCCCCTCGGGGCGCAGTTACTTTTTGCGTCAGGGCCACTCCGACCCGGTGCGCCTTGGCATCGACCGTCCCACCGAGTGGCAGCTTTATCAGGGGGCGATGGCAGAAGGGTTGGCGCTGCCCTGCCACTATGGCGATCCCGCCAGCGCTCTTATGCTGCTCGAATGGTGCGATGAGCCAAACTGGGTGCACGCGGCGCCACCGGCAGCCGATCAGCCCCGTCTGCTGGCTGAGGTGCTGCGCAAGCTCCATCGCCTGCCGCTGCCTGCGGTGATGATGGCGGTGCGAGCTCACGCCGCAGGCTATCGCGCCCGGCTGGCCCGCATTCCCTCCTGGCTGCCCGCCCTGGAGCGGGGCTTGCTCGCCAGCAGTGAGCCAAATGATTGCTGGCGCCCTTGCCACCATGATCTCAATCCGGCTAACTTGTTGGGAAGCAAACCCTGGGTCATCGACTGGGAGTATGGCGCGGCAGGTCACCCCGGCTTTGAGCTCGCCAGCATCCAGCGCACCCATGAGTGGCCCGCCGAGCGGCGCGACGAGCTGGAAGCGCATTATCTGCAGGCCGTGCCGCGCCACCAGTGGCCCGATTTTCAGAGCGAGGCATTTTTACCCTGGGTCGACTATATCGGCCTGCTCTGGGCCCTGCTGATGGCAGAGCAACAGCCCTCACTCGACTATGACACCCTGATCGCCATCAACCGGCAACGACTGGAGTAACAGATGATAAACAAGGTGCGCTGGCACAAGCCGAAAATCTGGGGTCTGCTGCTGATCGGCCTGCTGCTGACCGGCTGCTCCACCCGGGTGATCTACTACTGGCTCGATACCGCCATCATCTGGCAGCTGGATGACTACTTTGCCCTCTCCTATTCGCAGAAGGATCTGCTCAGCCGCGAAGTGAAGGGGCTGATGGCCTGGCATCGCCAACACGAGCTGCCGCGCTACGCCAAGGATCTCGATGCACTGGCCAAGGCGGTGGCCAGCCCCATGACGCCGGAGCAGATCTCGACCAATCTCGATGCGGTGCAGCAGAGCCTGACCCGCACGCTGGAAAACACTATCCCCCGCGCGGTCAGGCTGGCGCGCACCCTGACCGACGAGCAGGTGGCCCGCTTTATGACCGATCGGGTCAAGCGGCAACAGGAGCGGCAAAAGGACTTTGCCACTGAGCCCAAAGAGCAGATGCTGGCGGAGTTTCGCGACAAGATGAACAAGCGGCTCGAGTTCTGGATTGGCGAGGTGAAACCGGCACAGGCGCCACTGGTGGCCCAGTGGGCCGAATGGCAATACGAGCTGATGCCCCCCTGGCTCGAGTTTCAGGAGTCCTGGACCCAGGAGCTGGACAGGCTGATGAAGCAGCGCCAGAGTCCCGACTTTACCCGCGAGCTGACTGACCTGCTGGCCGAGGGGGATGGGCTGATGGATGGCCGCTTTACCGGCTATACCGAACAGTCGCGCCAGCGTACCGTCAACTGGCTGAGCGCCATGAGCCAGTCGCTGGATATCTCCCAGCGGGCTCATCTCTACTCCCTGCTCAAGGGTTATGCCCGCGACTTCAAGCAGATGAGCGGCAGCTGACAGCCAGCACCGAATGGTGCCATGCGCCCGGGGCAACCTTGTTCAAACCGGGCGCATGTGGTAGTTTGCCCTTTCTATTTATCGGGAATTAACTTTTTGCGCCTTATCGACAAAGTAAAACTGGTGCTGGTAACTCTGGTTATCGCCCTCACCCTGCTTTGTTCCATCGCCCGAATGGAAGGCCCGCTGCTACCCGCATCTCCCCAGAGTGAACAGCAGCAGACTCAGGTGTTCAATCAGCTTAGCGACAGCGATGATGGCATCATCAAGTTTGTCGGCAGCCATCAGAATCACCTGCTGCGTCTCGAACAATCCCTGCGCAGTGACAACCAGCCCAAGAGTGTGGTCTACGAGCTGATCCAGAGCTGGTCGGCCCAGGCCATCCTGCTGTTGCTGCTCGGCTGGCTGATGCTGGCCCCCGAGCTCTATCACAAACAGAGTTTTCGCGATCGCTTCGGTGCGATCCATCGGCGCCATCTACAGCGCCAACATCTGCAATACCGCTTCACCCAGAGCTATCTGAGCGCCTGACCCCGGAGGGGCTGGCACATCCACTGTTTGCTCATCTCCTCTTCCTGACGGATCCGGCAACTGCCTGATCCGCATCTGATGCATCTCATTTTTTGCGCCTTGCCGAGCCTTGTTGCTATCGGCCCGGGCACCATTCTCCTGACAGAGGCTTGTTTGCCATGAGAAAGAGCAATCGCACCGTTCTCAACCGCATGAGCAAGTGGCAGTACGCACTGCTGCTGTTGATGCTGTTGACCTTTACCTTTTACTCCCTGCCCACCTTTTTTGGTGAGCAGCCCTCCCTCGGCCTGCACGGACAGCAGCGCCTGACCACCCAGCAACAGATGCTGCTGAGCGACAAACACCTGACCCCGCTCAAGGTCATTGAGCAACCTGAGCGAGTCGAGCTGGTCTTTGCCAGCCAGGGTGAACAGCAGCGCGCCAAGCAGTTGCTGGAGCAGCAAGGGGTCGACAGTGCCGCCCTGACCCTGGAGTTTCACTCCAACGCACCGGCCTGGATCACCCGCCTTGGCGCCGACCCCATCAAGCTGGGGCTCGATCTGCGTGGCGGCTCCCAGCTTCTTATCGGGGTGGACGTGGACTTTGTCATCGACAATCAGACCAAGAATCTGGTGGATACCCTGCGCACCCGTTTCCGTGAAGCCAACCTGCGCGGCGCCAGCGTCACGCGCAGCGCACAGGGCGCCGTAGCCGTCACCCTGCCGGAGGTGGCCGAACAGGAGAGCTGGCTCGCCATCATCAAGGAGAGTGCCGGTACCCGTCAGGATCAGTGGAAGCTGACCCGCTCCGGCAATGATCTGAAACTGGTGCTGAGCGAGGCGGAGCGTACCCTGCTGGTCAACAACGCCGTGACCCAGAACCTGTCGATCCTGAAAAAACGGATCAACGAGCTCGGCATCGTCGAGGCCTCGGTGGTGCGTCAGGGGCAGGATGGCATCCGTATCGAACTGCCCGGGGTACACAACCCCAAGCAGGCGAAAGAGGTGATCGGGGCCACCGCCTCGCTGGCCTTCTACGAGGCCAAGGCCGACAGCCACTTCTATATCGCCGATCGCAACGGTCAGGCCGTCGGCATGGCACGCAAGCCGGTGCTGACCGGCGAGCACATCGTCGATGCCCGCGCCAACATGGGCGAAATGGGTCAACCCCAGGTCAATATCGTGCTCGACACCCTGGGTGGCAGCAAGATGAACCAGTTCAGCCGCCAGCATGTGGGCAAGCCGATGGCGACCGTCTTCACCGAGTACAAAACCAACGCTCAGGGCAAACTGCGCGCCCAGAGCGAGGTGATCAACGTCGCCACCATCCAGACCGCCCTTGGCAACCAGTTCCGCATCACCGGCATTGGCAGTCTGCCGGAGGCGCAAGAGCTGGCCATGCTGCTGCGCGCCGGTGCCCTCACCGCCCCTCTCAAGATCCTGGAAGAACGCAGTATTGGCCCGACGCTGGGGATGCAGAATATCGAGGCGGGCTTCACCGCGCTGGCCTTCGGCATGGCAGGCATGATGCTGTTCATGATGGCCTGGTACCGCAAATTCGGCTGGGTTGCCATCACGGCGCTGGTCGCCAACCTGTTGATGCAGGTCGGCATGCTGGCGGTGCTGCCGGGCGCCGTGCTGACCCTGCCGGGGATCGCCGGTCTGGTGCTGACGGTGGGCATGGCGGTGGATACCCATGTGCTGATCTTCGAGCGGATCAGGGACCGTCTGCGAGAAGGAGGTTCACTGGCCAACGCCATCGATTTTGGCTATCGCTCGGCCTTCCACACCATTTTCGATGCCAACATCACTACGCTCATCTGTGCTGTGGTGCTCTACTCCATCGGCTCCGGGCCGCTGCAGGGCTTCTCCATCACCCTCATTCTGGGTCTGCTCTCCAGCATGATCACCGGGATCTGGGGGACGCGCGCCATCATCAACCCCCTGTGGGGACGCAGCAGCGAGCGCACGCTGAAGGTGTAACGAGACAGCAGTCCTTCTGATGAGCGGCTTTGGCTGCGCCATCGGCCATGGATATGGCCGGAGCGGCCAAAGCAGAACACTATTTCCCGGCGTGTCACGGCACGTCGTGATGGGCCAACAGCCAGATGCTGGCTGGCCAAGGAGAGAATTATGTTGAGAATGATCGTTGCCATGGGGCTGACCCGTTGGCGTTATATTGGCCTGTGGGCTTCCATCCTGCTGACCGTGGCCAGCGTTGCCATCTTGCTGGTGAACGGCCTGACACTGGGGCTCGATTTTACCGGCGGGATCCTGCTGGAGTTTCATATCCAGACCCTGAAAGAGGCCCATGAGCTCAATGCCATGCTGGTCTCCCCGCTGGCGGGAGCCGTTGAGCTGAGCTCGGCCGGTATTCCCGGCGAGTGGCTGATCAAGCTGCCCCCCCACGAACTGCCCTGGCCCGCGGCGGATCTCGCCACCATGCTGACCCAACAGCTGGGGATGCCGGTCGAGTTGCTGCGCACCACCATCGTCGGCCCTCAGGTGGGTGCCGAACTGTTCCAGCAGGGGATGCTGGCGGTGCTGGTCGCTTCGCTGGCGATGTCGGCCTATCTGGCGTTTCGCTTCGAGTGGCGTCAGGCCATCGGCATCCTGCTCTCGGTGGTCCATGACGCCATCGTGGCGCTGGGGCTGCTGTCACTCTTTCAGATCGAGTTCGACCTGAACATCATCGCCGGTTTGATGGCGGTGATCGGCTACTCCCTCAACGACAGCATCGTCATCTCGGACAGGTTGCGGGATCTGCTGAGCTCGCGTACCCAGATGGGCATCCACGAATGCTCCGATGTAGCCATCAAGGCGACCTTCAGTCGCACCATGATCACCTCGGGCACCACCCTGTTTACAGTGGGTGCGCTGCTGCTGTTTGGCGGTGACGCCCTCTACGGCTTCTCCTTCACCCTGTTTGCCGGGATCCTGGTGGGCACCGTCTCCTCCATCACCGTCGCCTCGACCGTGCAGGAGCTGCTGGGCCTCACCCCGCAGGCCTACCAGAAGAAGAGCGAGGAGCCACTGGCCAACGCAGCCTGAACCTTGTTAACCAGGCCCGGCTTACCGGGTCTCAACAAACCGGGCCCCTGCCAGCCATTGGCAGGGGCTTTTTCATCCCTCCTCTCGGTCTCTCGCCGCCCCTTTTGTTGCTCGGCTCGCTTCAATTGACAACTGACCATATTGAAAGCAATGACGGATCAACCCGTCATTTTTAATAACAAAAAGGTCATTTTATTACGTCAGAAACCATAAAATGTGACTGAAAGCACTTTCTTGAGGGCTCAAAGGAGGCAACATTGTAGTGATTTATCTACAAAGGGATATGAGATGTTGTTACAACCTGCCAATACAGCAAAATCCAGACAGTTGCTGAACGAGACCATGGCTTTGGTACTCGCAGGAGGGCGGGGTAGTCGCCTCAAACAGTTAACCGACAACCGTGCAAAACCTGCCGTTCATTTCGGCGGCAAATTCCGCATCATCGATTTCGTGCTCTCCAACTGCATCAACTCCGGCATCCGTCGGGTCGGTGTCGTGACTCAGTACAAATCCCACAGTCTGTTACGCCATCTGCAATCGGGCTGGTCTTTCCTGCGCTACCAGATGAACGAGTTTATCGATCTGCTCCCTGCCCAGCAGCGGGTGGATGAGGTGAACTGGTATCGGGGTACCGCCGATGCTGTCTACCAGAATCTGGATATCATCCGCGATCACGCCCCCAAATATGTGGTGGTGCTGGCAGGCGATCACATCTACAAGATGGATTACGCCGCCATGCTGCTCGACCACGTCAATATGGGCGCCAAGGTGACCGTTGCCTGCATCGAGGTGCCACGCAGTGAAGCAAGCGCCTTCGGGGTAATGGCGGTGGATGATGATCGCAAGATCAACGCCTTCGTCGAAAAGCCTGCTAACCCGCCCGCCATGCCGGGCAAGGCCGATACCGCGCTGGCCTCCATGGGCGTCTATATCTTCGATGCGGAGTATCTCTATCAGTTGCTGGAAGAGGACATTGCCAACGAGCAGTCCCATCACGATTTCGGCATGGACGTGATCCCCCGCGTGGTGAAAGAGGGCACCGCATTCGCTCACCCGTTTGGCATGTCCTGTGTCGGCTGCTGTCCGGATCGCCGCCCCTACTGGCGCGATGTGGGCACCGTGGACTCCTTCTGGGAGGCCAATATGGATCTCGCTTCCGTCACGCCTGAGCTGGATATCTACGATCAGGACTGGCCCATCTGGACCAGTCAGAACATGACCCCTCCCGCCAAGTTCGTGCAGGACCGAAACGGCCAGCACGGCATGACCATCAACTCCATGTTTGCCGGGGGCACCATCGTCAGTGGCTCTTTCATCCTGAGTTCGGTGCTCTTTACCAATGTGCGGGTCGACTCCTTCTGCACTCTGGATCAGGCCGTTATCTTCCCGGGTGTGGAGATTGGTGCCGGTTGCCGACTGCGCCGGGTGGTGATCGACAAGGGGTGCAAACTGCCGGAAGGCACGGTGATCGGTGAAAACGCCGATGAAGATGCACGTCGCTTCCACCGCTCCGAGCAGGGCATAGTGCTGGTCACCCAAGGGATGCTCACTCGCCTGAACAAAGAGCTGCAGGGAAAACAGAAGCGCTGATCCGCAGCCAGACGGGATCCCCCTTCCTACCGCAAAGGGAGCCATTATGGCTCCCTCTTTCTATGGCTGACCAGATAAGCCACCCCACACCATCATTGCCATCGCGTTGCAGTCTCCCAGAGATACCATTTACTGTGGGTGAGCAGCTGGGCAACGCAGCCTTCACCTCTCAAGGTGTAAACATTAAGTTACACAAAAAACCATTAACCCTCCGAAAAACCCTCTGTATTATTCCTGTTCGCGCTATATAGCAGCTCCTTTATCTGACTTTTTAGCGGTAAATCCGCTAGTTTCACTTGATTGTTTGTTTTTCCTTGGTAAGGTGAGGGCGGTTGCGTAACAAAGCAGGTACCAACGTAAACATATCGGTACAATCGCTTTTGGCTTAATACAGTAGAGAGAATGAAATCATGCAAAGAGACCCCCTGAACAACATCCATATCCAGTCCGAACAAGTGATGATCACGCCTGCCCAGCTCAAGGAGAAGTTACCCATCTCCGACAAGGCGCTGGCATTCGTGCAAGGGGCCCGTAATACCATCGCCGATATCATTCACCGCCGCGATCACCGGCTGCTGGTGATCTGTGGTCCCTGCTCCATCCACGACATGGACGCCGCCAAAGAGTACGCAACCAGACTCAAAGCGCTGCATGATGCCTATCAGGACTCTCTCTACATTGTCATGCGGGTCTACTTTGAGAAGCCGCGCACCACGGTCGGCTGGAAAGGCTTTATCAACGACCCCAATCTGGATGGCACCTTCGATGTGGAGCTGGGGCTTCATCGTGCCCGCGAGCTGCTCTGCTGGCTGGCGGAGCTGGAGTTGCCGCTGGCCACCGAAGCGCTCGACCCCATCAGCCCGCAATACCTGGCCGAGCTCTTCTCCTGGTCAGCCATCGGCGCCCGCACCACCGAATCCCAGACCCACAGGGAGATGGCCTCCGGCCTCTCCATGCCGGTCGGCTTCAAGAACGGCACCGACGGCAACCTGGGGACTGCCATCAATGCGTTGCAAGCGGCCTCCTCCCCTCACGCCTTTATGGGGATCAACCAGCAGGGCCAGGTTGCGCTGCTGCAGACCCAGGGCAACCCGGATGGCCACGTGATCCTGCGCGGCGGCAAACATCCCAACTACGACTCGGTCAACGTGTCACTGGCGGAAGAGGCGCTGGAGAAAGCGGGCCTGCTGCCGAGCCTTGTGGTGGATTGCAGCCACGGCAACTCCAGCAAGGATCACCGTTTGCAGCCCAAGGTGGCCGACAACGTCATCCACCAGATCCAGGAGGGCAACCGCTCCATCATCGGGGTGATGCTCGAATCCAACCTGTTCGAGGGAAACCAGTCCAGCGAGCAGCCCAAGGAGCAGATGCGCTACGGGGTATCCATCACAGATGCCTGCATCGACTGGGACACCACCGCCACCCTGCTGGCCCGCTGCCACAACCAGCTGGCTGACCCCCTCAAGGGCAGAACTGCACGGTAAGCCGTGGTATCTTGTCGTAACCTATTGAACAATCGAGGTATCACTAGTGGTGGCATCAAACCGCTCATGCCGTGATACCTTGTTGCATCTTGATTTTCAGGGCGCCGCCGCTGCGGCGCCAGCAGGGACTGGATATGGCTGAAGAGTTGAATGTACTCAGGGACAAGATAGATGCGGTGGACAAGCAGCTGATCGATCTGCTGGCCGCCCGTCTGGCCCTGGTGGGAGAAGTGGGTGAGGTAAAGAGCCGCCACGGCCTGCCCATCTATGCACCAGATCGGGAAGCGAGCATGCTGGCCCGCCGCCGTGCCGAGGCTGAGCAGTTGGGGGTGCCCGGCGATCTCATCGAAGACGTGCTGCGCCGGGTGATGCGTGAATCTTATGCCAGCGAGAAAGATACCGGCTTCAAATGCATAAAGCCGGATCTTGGCAAGGTGGTCATCATCGGCGGTCAGGGCCAGCTTGGTCGGCTATTCGGTCATATGTTCAGCCTCTCAGGCTACCGGGTCGAGACGCTGGAACAAGCCGACTGGCCGTGCGCTGACGAGATCCTCGCCGGAGCCGGTCTGGTGATGGTGGCGGTGCCCATCGATATCACCTGCCAGATCATCGACCGCCTCGGCAACCTGCCCGCCCACTGCCTGCTGGTCGATGTCACCAGCGTGAAAGCGGCGCCGCTCGAACATATGCTGACGGTGCACCAAGGGCCGGTACTGGGACTGCACCCCATGTTCGGGCCGGATGTGGCAAGCCTCGCCAAGCAGGTGATCGTCTGCTGTCAGGGTCGTGACCCCGCAGCCAGCAAATGGCTGCTGGATCAGATGACCATCTGGGGCGCCCGCTTGCAGCAGGTGGAAGCCAAGGCCCACGATGAGGCGATGACCCTCATTCAGGCACTGCGTCACTTCGCCACCTTTGCCTATGGCTGGCACCTCTCCCGGGAGCAGGCCAATCTGGATCGCCTGCTGAGTTTGAGCTCCCCCATCTACCGGCTGGAGCTGGCCATGGTCGGGCGGCTGTTTGCTCAGGATCCCCACCTCTATGCCGACATCATTTTGTCGTCACCGCAGAATCTGGCGATGATCCGCCGCTACTACCAAAACTTCGGCGACGCGCTGGGGCTGCTGGAGCGGGGGGACAGAGCCGGATTTATCGACGCCTTCTCGCAAGTCTCCGGTTTCTTCGGCGAGCATGCCGACCAGTTCCTGCGTGAAAGCCGTATGCTACTGGCCCAGGCTAACGACCGCCGCCAACACGGCTGATCCTGCAAAAGCCGCAACCTCAAATCACCAGAAAGGGAAGATGCCTGGGCATCTTCCCATTTTATTTGTTACCGATTTAAACACTGACGTCAGTCACGCTCGGCCCTACGTCGAGCCCTACCGCTGACAGGCCTCAATGCCCTCCTCTGGCGCTGCCTCACATCCAGCAAGTATGCCTCCTCAATATCCACGCAATCCGCGCAAATAGCACCGCCCCTTGCAAGGGCTGCCAGATACTCACGGTCAAACACAGCTGCTGCGAGCAATGACTGTATGGCGTAAAGGAGAGCAGTGCCTTCCTCATCAAAGATGATAAGCAGGAAGCAGGAAGCAGGAAGCAGGAAGCAGGAAGCAGGAAGCAGGAAGCAGGAAGCAGGAGAGATTAACCGAGACAGATGGTTTGCCAAACATCACTTAACACAGCAATCCGGCGATTCATCATGGCGCCAATACGCTGTCGCCAAAAAGAAAATGGCCGAGATATCATCTCGGCCATTCGTAGCTTGGTCAAAGACTCAAGCCAGGATATTACTCATGTGCAACTTATTAGAAGTTGTACTGCAGAGCAACAGTCCACTGGTCATCTTTGTTATCCAGACCTTCGATTTTGTACTCGGTGTAAGCTTTCAGCTTGGAAGTGAAAGCATATTGAACGCCCAGCAGGGTATCTTTTACGAGATCTTTGTCTACGCCAGAATGTTTAGATTCTGCGAAGTTATAACCAGCCAGGAAAGTCCAAGCATCTACGTTGTAAGAGGCGGCAAGCTCATAGCCTTTGCCTTCAACCTTGTTACCAGTAGTTTTGTTCTTGATTTCGCCATCGGTATACATACCTGCGAAGTAGAAACCGGCGATGCCATAGTTGGCACTAACAGCCCACTCAGACTTCTCGCCTTTTTGACCAGCATGAGTCTTTTGACCTTCCAGATCAGAGTAAGCATAACCAGCATTCAAGCCCAAACCGAAATCAAAAGCGTAGCCAAGATTTGCAGCATAGGCAGAATCACGAGCAACATCACCAATTACAACAGTTTTGATATCACCACCGGCATCGCTGGAAACTTCAAATTTGTCATCATGGGTCTGATAAGAAAGCTTACCGGTCAAACCACCAAATTTATTGGAGTAAATGACCTGACCTTCTTGACGGCCGTCGTAAAAGTTACCGCGGCTACCCCATTCGTTGAAGATATCGGTTGCAGCGATGGCATCATAGAAGGCAGTGTCAGTTTGACCAAAGATAACCTGACCATATTGGGTGCCATCAAAACCTGCATAAATATGACGAGCTTTAAACTTGCCGCCGTCCTTATTGTCAGAGTTTTCAGCAGCAACTTGCCACTCGGTCTTGGCGATACCGGACCAGGTGTTGTTCAGAGCAACTTTACCGGACCAGCCCAGACGGGAAGAGCCAATCAGCTCGCCATCGGTATCATCGTGCTCACCGTAGTAGTTAGCCTGTACACGGCCGTATACGTCGAAAGTGGTACCGTCTTTGTCATAGATCACTGCGGCGTTAGCGGCGGATGCAAACAGAGCCGGAATAGCAATAGCCAGAATTGTCTTTTTCATAGTTTCCAATGCCTACTGTAATTAAACACTAAGTTGTTGTTATTCCCTGTGTTAGCGATGTTCTTTGCATCACTATGCCGCCGAGACTAGCACCGGATTTTTTGAACCGCAATGAAAAAACTTGGAACTTTTTACGCAAACCATAGTCATGGAGGCAAAAATGTGAGCCAAGTCTCACCTAGCGGCAAGGCAAAAGGAAAACGTTTACAATGAATCCTGCTGATTATTTGGACTCAAGTAGTCTATTTTGCATGCAAATAACGCTAACTACCTGATAAACAACCAAAGTGGTCTGATCAGCGTAAAACAGCCGTGATAATGGCAGTTGCCTCGACCTCACCAAGGGGTTGCGGGTATCCTTGTCCTTCGATTAACACCTAACTGGCCTTCTCTTCATGCTCTCTAGTCGCCTCAAAGCCACCATTCGTCAAACCTATCGCCAGATTTCGGATGGATTACCCGGTTTTGTGCCGCGCAAAGAGCAGAACTTTCTGGTGGCAGAGATAGCCAAAACCCTGACCGGCGAGTACGACAAACAGCGCCGTATTCTGGTTGCCGAAGCAGGAACCGGTATCGGCAAATCTCTCTCTTATGCGCAGGGTGCCATCCCGGTGGCGCGGCTCACCCAGAAAAAGCTGGTGATCTCCACTGCCACAGTGGCCCTGCAAGAGCAGCTGATCCACAAAGACCTCCCTTTTTACCACCGCCACAGCGAGCTGCCGTTTCGTTTTATGCTGGTCAAGGGGCGTCAGCGTTACTGCTGCGAACATCTGCTGGAACAGGCAGCCAGTGGCGCCGAGATGGCCAACTTCGAGCTCGACTTTGGCAGTCTGAGCAAAACCAAACCATCTGACAGCGACAAAGAACGCTACCAGGCCCTGTGGCAGGCCTACACCAATGGCAAATGGGACGGGGATCGGGACAACTGGCCAGAGCCCATTCACGACACTTGCTGGGATCGCATCGCCGCCGACCGCCACACCTGCAACAAGGCGCTGAGCCATCACCAGCACTGCCCCTTTCATCGTGCCCGCAACGACATGGAGAGCGCCGATGTGCTGGTGGTGAACCATGCGCTACTGCTCTCCGATCTCACCATGGGCGGCGGCATCATTCTGCCTCCCCCTGATGAGTGCATCTATGTGCTGGATGAGGCCCATCACCTGCCCACCATCGCCCGGGATCACGGCGCGGCGTCGGCCAGCGTCAAAGGCTCACGTCGCTGGCTGGAGAAGCTGGTACAAAGTGCAGGCAAGCTGGCGCGGACTCTTAATAAGGAGAGCCTGCTCGACCCCCAACTCAAACTGCAGGATGCGCTGGCCTCCATCCAGCCCGATCTGAAGGCGGTCGAGCAGTGGCTCAGCGCCAACGATCGGCTGTTTGGCACGGAACCCCACTACCGCTTCGCCGAAGGGGTATTGCCGGATCCCCTGCCCATGCTGGCGGAGAATCTCAAGGAGTCGAGCAAGAAGGCGCTGCGAGCGCTGGATCGGATGCAAGGGGCCATAGGTGAAGCGCTGAAAGATGGCGAGATCCGCCGCAAGGAGGCCGAGCACCTGCTGGCCGAGAGCGGTTTTCATCTGCAGCGGCTGGAGAGTTTCTGCGCCCTCTGGGAGATGCTGGGGCGCCATGTTCCGACCGGCAAAACCCCGCTCGCCCGCTGGATGGCCAAGAGCGATGACGGCGATATCTGGCTGCACGCCTCACCGATTGAGGTAGGCTATTTGCTGGAGGAGTGGCTCTGGTCGAAATGTCTGGGAGCCGTACTGGTCTCCGCGACCCTCACCGCCCTCTCTTCCTTTAGTTATTTTCGCCATCAGGTGGGGCTCAAGGAGCACGACGGTACCCGCTATCTGCGCCTGCGCTCCCCCTTTGATTATCAGAAAGCCGAGCTCTATCTGCCCAAGATGGAGCACGAACCCAACTCGCCAGCCTTTACCAACGAACTCATCAGCGTACTGCCACGAATTCTGGCGGACAAGGAGGCGAGTCTGGTGCTCTTCTCCTCCTACCGCCAGATGAATGAGGTGGCCATTGGCTTGCGAGCAAAGGGGCTGTCACTGCTGGTGCAGGGGGAAGCCTCCCGCAATGCCCTGCTCACCCTGCACAAGCAAAAATGCGATGGCGGTCAGGCCAGCATCCTGTTTGGTACCGGCAGCTTCTCGGAGGGGCTGGATCTGCCGGGTCACTACCTCACCAATCTGGTGATCACCAAGCTCCCCTTTGCGGTGCCCAACTCGCCAGTCGAGGAGGCCACCGCCGAATGGGTGGAGCAGCGAGGCGGCAATCCCTTCCTGCAACTGACGGTGCCGGAGGCATCGCGCAAACTGATCCAGGCCTGTGGTCGCCTCATTCGCAAAGAGGCCGATCGGGGGCGGGTCACCATTCTGGACCGGCGTCTGCTGACCAAGCGTTATGGCAAGGGGTTGCTTGATGCCCTCCCCCCGTTTACACGGCGGATCGAATAAATAAGCCGGTTATTATTGATAGAAAAACTGACAGCGGAGCGAACGTTGAGCACCAGAAAGAGCCATTGCCGCAGTAGGCTAAACCTGTAAAAATAAGCCCCTGTTTTCAGTGGGCAATCGCCTGACTGTTCAAGGAGATGAAATGAAACTGACTGTTCTGGTACCGGCACTGGCTGGTCTGTTGTGGGCCGGTAGCGCCCTTGCTGATGCTCAACTGGAAGTGACCAACCCCTATGTCGTCCAGCTGATCGATGGTCAATCCATCAACCCCAAGCTGCTCGACAAAACCAGTATCTTCCCCCTCTCTGCCGGCAAACACCAGTTGGTCGTCGCTTTTGAAGGCAACTACTCCAGCCGCAGCGATATCAAGCTGGTCACCGCCGAGCCGCTGGTGCTGAACTTCACCGCCGCCGACAATCAGCAGCTGGTGCTGGACTATAAAAAGCCCCGCAACGAAGCCGAAGCCAAGCAGTTTGTCAAAGAGCAGAAAGTAGCGCTGAAAGACAAGGTCACAGGCCAGCAAGTGAGCAGCGAACAGTTCGTGATGCCGAAAGTAGAAGGCTTCCAGCTGACCCGTGACTATCAGCAAGAGCTGATCAACATGGGCAAAGCCTTCAACCAGCCCAAAACCGTTGCCGTCTCTACTGCTGCCGTGATGGCTGCCGCCAGCGCACCGGTTCAGGTTGCCCCCAGCAAGGCTCAAAGCAATCCGGAAGCGCTGACCCAGTTGCAAAACTGGTACAACAAGGCCGATGCGGAAACCCGCAAAGCCTTCCAGATCTGGGTTATCCAGCAGCAATAAACCGAGCTGAGATATTGACTGAAAGGGGAGCCAAGCTCCCCTTTTCCATATCTTGCGATCTTACTCACGACGCGTCTTGATTTATGCGCTGCCACTTCCCCTTTATATAGGGAGTACATATATGGATTCATCTGCTGATTTCATATATAGAAAGCGCCGCCTTGCCAGGGAGAATGGCACCATGTCGTTGCGCATTTTCTATCACCCTCTCTACTCCTCCCTGACGCTACCCGAGCGCCATCGCTTCCCGCTGGCCAAGTATCAGGGGCTGTTTGAACGCCTGCAGGTGCAGGGTTACCCCCTTGGCGAAGCACCGGCCGCAACCTGTGAGCAAATCTGTCGCATTCACGATGCCGATTATGTCGCGGCGGCCCTGAGCGGCCAGCTGGAAGAGCGCGCCATCCGCAAGATCGGTTTTCCCTGGTCACCCATGCTGATAGAGCGCACCTTGCGCTCGGTGGGAGCCACCGTTGCCGCCAGCCGCCATGCTCTTGAGCAGGGATGCGGCTTGCAGATCTCCGGTGGCTACCACCACGCCCATCGGGATCACGGCAGCGGTTTTTGTCTGTTTAACGATTTGGTGATTGCCGCCCAGGCTTGCCTCGACGAGGGGCACTGTGAACAGGTGCTGATCGTCGATCTCGATGTGCATCAGGGGGATGGCAGTGCGGCCCTGTGCGCCGAACGGCGCGATATCATCACCCTATCCCTTCATGGGGAGCACAACTTTCCCCATCACAAAGCCACCTCTCACCTCGACTTTCCGCTGCCAAGCGGCATGACGGACGATGCCTATCTCACCACACTGCAACAGGCACTCTCACTGGCACTGCGCCTCTATTCGCCGGATTTCATCCTCTATCAGGCGGGCGTCGATGTGCATCATGCCGACGAACTTGGTTATCTCTCCTTGAGCGATGAAGGGGTTCGTCTGCGCGATGCCATGGTATTTGACTGTGCAATCAAGCATGGGTTGCCCATCGCGGCGGTGCCCGGTGGCGGCTATCGCCGCGACTGGCAACAGCTGATCCCGCTTCATATGTCGCTGTTTGAAACGGCGCGCCAACGTTTTGGCTGATGGCATGGCTTGATAGCGCGGACAAGCCATAAGAAGTGGGCGGCATTTCACCAGATAAAACAGAAGAGGCGACCCTTAGGATCGCCTCTTCGTGTTTCGTCATCTCGGTCACACAAGCTCGCTCGTTGTCAGGCAAGCTCGGGACACCTGAGAATAACTATTTCTGACGCTTGCGGGCGTACTTGCGACGGGCGCGGGCCTGACGCTCCTCTTCCCGCTCGGCCTTCTCTTTGGCTTTTTGCTCGGCTTCTGCGGCGGCTTCGACAATCTCGACGCTCACCATCTCCGGCGTCTCCAGCGAGATGCGGCCAAGCAAGCCGGAGCGGAACTCGTTGATCAGGATCTCGGACGCCTTGTGCAGGTCGGCCAGCCCCCCTTTGCGCATAAAGGCCCGCTGGCGGGCGATCATCTCCAGCAGCTCGATCTCGGTCTCGGGCAGCTCGTCAATTTGGTAGCGCGCCTTGATCCGCTCCGGATAGGCCTTGATGAAGTAATCGGCGGCGAACATGGCGATATCGGCATAGTCGAACACCGTGTCTTTAATAGCCGCTGTGATGGCCAGACGATAACCACAGGAGGGCGGGTTAAGTTTGGGCCAGAGAAAACCCGGGGTATCGGTCAGGATGACGTTGTTATCCAGCTTGATCCGCTGCTGGGACTTGGTCACCCCCGCCTCGTTGCCGGTACGGGCGATGATGCGCCCCGCCAGAGTATTGATCAGAGTGGACTTGCCCACGTTGGGGATCCCCATGATCATCGCCCGCACGCCGCGCAGCTCAAAATTGCGCTCCGGCAGCATTTCGTGGCAGAGGGTCAGCAGTTGCTTGATCTTCTCCGGCTCTTGTTGCGTCAGCGGCAGCGCCTTGATCCCCTTCTCTTTTTCCATGTGCGCCACCCACAGATCAGTGATCGCCGGATCGGCCAGGTCCGCCTTGTTCAGCACCTTGATCACCGGGGTATCACCACGCAGCTCGGGCACCAGCGGGTTTTCGCTGGAGAAGGGGATGCGGGCATCGAGCATCTCGATGATCACATCGACCTGGGGCATGACCTCGGCAATCTCTTTGCGGGCCTTGTGCATGTGACCGGGGAACCAGTTGATGGACATATCCGTTACTCTCTGTGGGGGCTGCGGGCGCGCGCATGCAACAACAGGCGCTCTGCCGCGGGCATCGAACGAAGGGGGCGCATTTTACCTGCTGCGGGCCTCTTTTGACAGGTCATTCTAACCATCACCTCATCAAATCAGCAAACCGCCGAGGCGGAGCAACCTTGCCGGAAGCGACCGGACCAACTGGCTCAATTGATAGATAACACATTGATATAGTGTAACATTTTCATCACTTTTTCACACAACCGTCACCGATAGTCAGTAAAAGTGTCATCTGCCCCCTCTAGGCTGCGCTCAGGTTTTACAAGGAGCGAACCCCAATGAGAAAAATGGCAGGACTTGCAGTGATGATCGGCGCCGCCCTGGCTGCCGGCTGCAAATCAGACAATGACACGGTGGCGACCAAGCCCGCAGCCCAACCCACCAACGTCATCTTCTTCCTCGGTGACGGCATGGGCCTCAACACCCTGACGGCGGCCCGCATCTACGGTGTTGGCGAAGAGGGTGATCTCACCATCGATACCCTGCCAGAAACGGCCTTTATCAAGACCTTCTCCCACGATGCCCAGGTCACTGACTCGGCCCCCTCCATGGCGGCCTACATGACCGGGGTCAAGAGCAACAACGGCGTCATCAGCATGGACGGCGACGCCACCTATGAGAGCGACTGCAGCAAGAGCGCCGGCAAGCCGGTGACTACCCTGCTGGAGCTGGCCAAAGCCGATGGCCGCGGTACCGGTGTGGTAACCAGCACCCGGGTAACCCACGCCACCCCGGCGGCTACCTATGCCCATATCTGCAACCGGGATCTGGAGGCAGATATCGCCGTCCAGCTGGTACCGGGCGGCAAAGGCTACAACAGCGCCCTCAAGGAGGGGCTGGATGTGGTGCTCGGTGGCGGCAGCAGTTTCTTCCTGCCCAAAGCCGACAAGGGCAAGCGGGAGGATGGCCGCAACCTCATCAGCGAAATGCAGGCCAAGGGCTACCAGTTTGCCAGCAATCTGGATGAGCTGAACAAGGCCGATGCGGGCAAACCGCTGCTGGGTCTGTTTGGTTCCAGCCACATGAAATATGACCTGGACCGTCCCGCCAGCGAGCCGTCACTGGCCCAGATGACCCTGGCCGCCATCAAGCAGCTCAAGGGCAAAGAGAAGGGTTACTTCCTGATGGTGGAAGGGGGTCGCATCGACCACGCCCTGCACGACACCAACGCCAAGCGGGCGCTGCAGGACACCATCGCCTTCGACAACGCCATCAAGGCCGCCATCGACGAGGTGAAAAAGAGCGACCCCGAGCTGAAAAACACCCTGATCGTGGTCACCGCCGACCACGACCACACGCTCGTGCTCAACGGCTATGCCAAGCGCACCGGCAAGACCACCGCCGACAACCCCGGCGTACTCGGGCTGGTGAAGAACTACGAGACTGGCGAGCCAAGCAAGGATAGCGAGGGCATGCCCTACACCATCATAGGTTTTGGCAACGGCTACAACCGGGTGGATGGCCCGCGCAGCAGCGTCGCCCCGCTCGACGATGCCACCGTCTCCGCCAATGACTACCACCAGGAAGTGGTGGTCAAGGTGGGCGAGATCGGCAACGAGACCCACGGCGGCACCGATGTCTTCCTCGGCGCCATCGGCAAGGGGGCTGACAGCTTCCATGGCTCACTCGATAACACCGCCGTGTTCGGCAAGATCAAGGCTGCGGCCAAGCTGTAAGGAGCACTTTCATGAGCAAACAGATGAACACATCCATCAAGCACACGCTGGTCTGCGCCGCCCTGTTCAGTGCGCTGGGCGCAACCTCCCAGGCACAGGCCGGTGATGCCAAAAACGTCATTCTCTTTATCGGTGATGGCATGGGGCCTACCGTGCTCACCGCCACCCGCCTGTTCAAGGTGGGAGAAGAGAGCAATCTGGAGATGATGAAACTGCCGCGCAGTGCCCGCATCAAGACCTTCTCCAACGATGCCCAGACCACCGACTCGGCCCCCTCCATGGCGGCCTACACCACCGGGGTCAAGATGAACAACGAGGTGATCGCCATGAGCAGCGACACCAAAGCCGTCGCCCCCGGCAAAGACGTCAATGGCAACAAAACCGTCAACAATTGCAGCAGCGATAACGGCAAGCCGGTGCCCACCATCCTGGAGCTGGCCAAGGCGGCAGGCAAATCGGTCGGAGCCGTCACCACTACCGAGCTGACCCACGCGACCCCGGCGGCTACCTACGCCCACATCTGCCATCGGGATGCCGCTTATGACATCGCCGCACAGGCCGTTCCTGGGGGCGCTGGCTATAACAGTGCCCTCAAGGATGGGGTCGATGTGCTGATGGGCGGTGGTGCCAATCACTGGACCCCCTACAGCGCCAGCAACAAGGGCGGTCGCAATGACAACCGCGACCTGACCGCCGAGATGAAGGCTCAGGGATACAGCTATGTCACCACCCAAAGTGAACTGGCCAAGGTCACCAGTGGCAAGGTGCTCGGTCTGTTCAGCAGCAAATCCCACCTCGACTACGAACTGGATCGGGTCGCCAAAGGGGCTGCCAATACCCAGCCGTCCCTCTCCGAGATGACCGCCAAGGCGATCGACCTGCTGAGCAAGAACAGTCAGGGTTATTTCCTGATGGTAGAAGGCGGCCGGATCGATCATGCCCTGCACGGCACCAACGCCAAGCGCTCGCTCACCGACGCGGTGGCACTGGATGAGGCGGTCAAGACGGCGCTGGGTAAAGTGGATCTCAACAATACCCTGATCGTGGTCACCGCCGACCATGACCACACCATGACCATTAACGGCTACTCCGCCAAGGGCAATCCGGTGCTGGATCTGGTGAAAAATGGCGATGGCTCGACCCAGAACGACGTGGATGGCAAGCCCTTCACCACCCTGGTGTTCGGTAACGGCCCCAACCGCCCCGATGTACGCCCCGTCCTCACCAGCGATCAGGTGATGGCCAATGACTATCTGCAGGAGACCGGTGTCAAACTGACATCGGAAACCCACGGCGGCGGCGATGTGATGCTGTTTGCCGATGGCGCCGGCAGCAACCGCTTCAAAGGCACACTGGATAACACCAAGGTGTTTGGCAAACTGCGGGAGGCGCTCGGCCTGTAAGCAGCAGGGGCCCGGGTGCATCTGAGCAATTGACTCAGCGGCCCGGGCCCCGGCTCTTTCGAGCGACAGATGATGATGCGACTTTTGCTTTCGTTATGGCTGCTTGGCAGCACCCTCGCCTTCCCCCTGCATGCTGACGACACGCCCCCGGATCTCGCCGCCCGGATCAGCTATCACGACCGGAACACCGGCAGCGATGGCATCGCCAGAGAGAGTGTCTGGCAAGAGAAGTGGCTGCGCGTGGGCAATCAGGTGTGGAGCCAGCGGCTCATTCCCCTCCCCCTTGCCCGTGCCTATCACGCCACTCACGACGCCACCCCCGGCCACAAGCACTTTACCCACCAGATGGCGGCCCGCTGGGTCAGCCGCAGTGATGAGGGTGAGCTGCAGCTGCGTTATGCCGACAGCTGGCACAACCAGCTGGTTGAGGTGCCGGTGGAAGAGTATGGCCAGGTGGCCTTCAAACCCGACTGGCCGCGGATCCGCCATCTCGTCAACCCGGCGCTGCTCGAGGGGATGACCCCACTGGATGAGGCCGCCCCCGAGCAGACCCGCTGGTATGAAAAGCGCGAAGGGCAGCAACGAACCCGGATTCTCTGGTCGAGTCAGTGGCAGATCCCGCTGGTGGTCGAGTCGGCCAGCCTCGATGGCTATCGCAGCTACCGGATGGAGGTGACCCTGCGCAAGCTGCCTGCTCAACTCCCCTGGCAGCAACTCGCTGATTACGAAGTGCGCGATCTGCGGGATTTCTTCGACTGAGATCCCAACCCCTCAGCGGGCACAACGACAACGCAGGCAGGAATGTTACACTCTGCATATTCGACTCTGGCTCACGACCTTGATGCGCGCTCTCTGCCTGCCCTTTTTTGCTCTGCTGTTATTGCTGGTACACACCGGTGCCCAGGCTATTGTGCTGGTGGCGGCCGAATTGCCCCCTTATGTCATTCGCTCCTCTCACGGCAAACCAAGCGGTGTCGCCATCGAGATCATGGAGGAAGCAGCCCGCCGTCTAGGCGAGCCGCTCACCATCGAGTTGATGCCGCTTCCACGTGCACTGACCCAGACAATTCATCGCCCCGATGTATTGATGATACCGCCCGTGCGAAGCAGTCAGCGAGAGCACCTCTATCAGTGGGTAACGCCCATCCTCGATGAGCAATTTTTGATCGTCAGCGATCGCCAATTTCACCCAAAAGCACTGAAAAGCAGCGATTTGAAGAACCTTGATGTGGGCGTGCTGCGCTACTCGTTTGGTCAACATCTACTCAAGCAACGCATCGGGATCCGGGGAGAGACAGTGGCAGATGAGCAACTCAACGCTCATAAACTCCATCGCGGTCGCATTGATGCCTGGGTCGCCGCATGGAATGTCATCCTGTATGCCCAACAACAAGACAAACGCTCATCACAACAGCTGGTTCGCGGGGAAGTGTTGATGAATACCCAACTGTTCCTGGCCGCTCACAAGGATTTCCCCTTCAAACAGGCGCAACGCTGGCAAGCAGTAATCGACGAGATGCGCCGTGATGGCTCGCTCACGCGGATCATCCGTCAGTACAACTATCAGGTTCCTGAGTAGTCACTCAATCACGGTTGCCAAGGCCGGCCAGAATGGTTATGGTAGGCCCATGAAAATACTCGCTATTTCCTCGCATTTACTCACACCCTGCTGAGCCCCCGCCTCGCTCCTTCGGCCGCGAGTCGCTTGGGGGCATGGCATTTTCAATCGATTGAACCTGTTGAATCCATTTTTGTAACACCCTGTGTGATGGCCAACCTGCACCCGCCGGTATGGGCCTATCCGCTATTGATAAGGAATATCTTATGAAACAACCTCATCTGGTTATCTCCAGCCTTGATCTGGACCGTATCGAACAACTGCTCGGCAACCACCCGCAGCATCTGGCCCTGCAAGAGGAGCTGGACCGCGCCGAGATCCGTGAACCGGCCGACATGCCGCCGGACGTGGTCACCATGAACAGCAAGGTGCGCTTCAAGATGCAGAGTAGCGGCAACGAGTTCTGCCTCACCCTGGTCTATCCGCGCGATGCCAAGGGCGACGAGAGCAACATCTCGGTACTGGCGCCGGTGGGCAGCGCCCTGCTCGGCCTGAAAGTGGGCGACAGCATCGCCTGGCCAGGCCCGGCCGGTCGCACCATCGAGGTCGAAATTCTGGAAGTGGTTTATCAGCCGGAGCGCGCCGGCGAGCTGCACCGCTGAGTCCCACGGGCTGGTCATCCCCCTGTTGATCAGCCCGCTTGCTCGCCCTTGCCAGCTGATCCCGATCAAGCTTTGCGCACCTTGCCCCCCGGTTTTTAGCCCCTTTTCCTGCTGCTGCTTGAGCCTGACTCGGGGGGCAGGTATCTTGTTGGCCGCGTCATGGTCATGACGCACCGAATTTCAGGCTGACATCATGATAAAAATTGCCCTCATCGACGATCACCAGATCGTCCGATCCGGTTTTGCCCAACTGCTCAATCTGGAGCCCGACCTGCAGGTGGTCGCCGAATTCGGCTCCGCCAGCGACGCCCTTGCCGGTCTGCCCGGCAGCGGGGCGCGTGTCTGTGTCTGCGACATCTCGATGCCCGACCAGTCGGGACTGGATCTGCTCAAGCAGCTCCCCTCCGGCCTTGCGGTGGTGATGCTCTCGGTGCACGACAGCCCGGCCCTCATCGAGCAGGCCTTGCAAACCGGCGCCAAGGGGTTTCTCTCCAAACGCTGCAGTCCGGACGAGCTGATCGCCGCGGTGCGTACCGCCGCCCAGGGGGGGTGTTATCTTACGCCGGACATCGCCCAGAAGCTGGCCAGCAGCAGCCGGGATCCCCTCACCAATCGGGAGCGGGAGATTGCCCAGTTGCTGGCACAGGGGCTGGAGGTGAAGGCCATCGCCGAGCAGCTTGGACTCTCCCCCAAGACGGTTCACGTCCATCGCGCCAACCTGATGGACAAGCTCAAGGTCAGCAACAACGTCGAGCTGGCCCACCGCATGCTGGATAGCTGGTGATCTCCCGTTTTGCCAGCTATGTCGCCATCGCGCTGGCGGCCTGCTTCATCTTTGCCGCCGGCTGGTTTTGCCTCTGGAGCATCAGCCTGCATCTGGCGGGCGGCCCGGCGCTGGCGGTGCTGCTGTTCCCCTTCGGCCTGCGCCTCGGCCTGCTGCTGCAAAGTCCCGGCCACTACTGGCCGCCGCTGTTGCTGTGCGAAGGACTGCTGCTCTACTGGCTCAATCTGGAGGTAGGGCTGCCCCACTGGCCTTGGCTGGTCGCGGGCAGTCTGCTGACCCTGCTACCGCTGCTGATTGCCCGCCGCCAACAGGTGCGCAACGACTGGCAGCAACTGTTGCTGCTGCTCGCCACCGTCACGGCGGCGGCGCTGCTGCAAGCCCTGCTCTGGCATCTGGCCGGGGAAGATGGCCTCTCGGCCCTGCTGCTCAGCCTGACCGGCGGGCTGACGCTGACCTCCACCTGCATGCTGATCTGGCACTACCTCACCCGCGCCACTTGGGTGCCACTGGGGCCTGCGCTGGTGGATCAGCCGGTAGAGTGGCGCTTTCGCCATCTGGTCTGGTATCTGCTGTTGTTCGTATTGAGCCTCTGGCTGCAACTGGGATTGCCCAACTCGCTGGTGCGCTTCACTCCGTTTTGTCTGGCCATCCCCATCATCGCCATGGCGTGGCGCTACGGCTGGCAAGGGGCGCTGCTCGCCACCCTGATGAACACCATCGCCCTGCTGGCCAGTCAGGCCTGGCACGATCACCCGCTCGATCTGCTGCTCTCCCTGCTGGCCCAGAGCCTCACCGGCCTGCTGCTCGGCGCCGGGATCCAGCGCCAGCGCGAACTTAATCAGGCGCTGACCCGCCAGCTCGCCCATAATCGCCAACTCACCGAGCGGCTGCTGGAGACCGAGGAGAGTATCCGCAAGGAGGTGGCGCGCGAGCTGCACGACGACATCGGCCAGACCATCACAGCCATTCGAACCCAGGCAGGGATCGTGCGCCGCCTCGCCCCCGACAACGCCGGGGTGGGCCAGAGCAGCGCCCTGATCGACACACTGTCGCTCGGGATCTATGACGCGGTGCGCGGTCTGCTCGGACGGCTTCGCCCGCGCCAGCTCGATGACATGACTCTGGAACAGGCGGTACGGGCACTGCTGAGGGAACTGGAGCTGGAGCGTCACGGCATCGTCACCCGTCTGGAGTGGCAGCTGGCGGATGGGGATCTCTCGGATGCCCAGCGGGTCACCCTGTTTCGGGTCTGTCAGGAGGGGCTCAACAACGTGGTCAAACATGCCAACGCCCACTCGGTCACCATTCGCGCCCGAACCAGCGGCGAGCAGTTGCAACTGGTGCTGGAAGATGATGGCCGCGGTTTGCCGGAAAGCCGCCCGCAACAGGGCTATGGCCTGCTCGGCATTCGCGAACGGGTACAGGCGCTCGGGGGCAGTCTGCAACTCTCCTGCATCCACGGCACCCAGCTGACGGTCAACCTGCCCAGTCGCAGACGGGAGGAGAGTCATGTCTAATCACCACCAGAGGGCCTGCCTGTGCTGAGTTTTATGAGAAGCGCGCCGCCCCGGCCCCTTATCCGGGATCAGGCCGAGATCGATGCCACCTATCGCCACTGGCGGCTGCATCTGCTGCTGACCATGTATCTGGGCTACGCGGTCTTCTACTTCACCCGCAAGAGCTTCAACTTCGCCATGCCGGACATGCTGGCGAGCGGCATGCTGGACAAGTCCGACATCGGCATGCTCTGGACCCTGTTCTACATCACCTACGGCTGCTCCAAGTTCTTCTCCGGCATCATCAGTGACCGCGCCAACCCGCGCTACTTTATGGGTGTCGGACTAATGGCCACCGGCGTTATCAATATCCTGTTCGGCCTCTCGTCGGCACTCTGGATGTTTGCCGCCCTCTGGGTCGCCAACGCCTTCTTCCAGGGCTGGGGCTGGCCCCCCTGCTCCAAGCTGCTTACCAGCTGGTATTCGCGCACCGAGCGCGGCGTCTGGTGGTCGGCCTGGAACACTGCCCACAACGTCGGCGGCGCGCTCATCCCCCTTATCGTCAGCACCATCGCCCTGCAACATGACTGGCGCTACGGCATGATAGTGCCCGGCCTTATCGCCATCATCGCGGGATTGTTCCTCTGCTGGCGGCTGCGGGATACCCCGAGTGCCATGGGACTGCCGACTGTAGGCGAGTGGCGCAAGGATGCGATGGAGCTGGCCCAGCAGACTCAGGATGCAGGGCTCTCCCACCGCCAGATCCTGCGCAAATATGTGCTGGGCAACCCCTATATCTGGCTGCTCGCTTGCTGCTACGTGCTGGTCTATGTGGTGCGTACCGCCATCAATGACTGGGGCAATCTCTACATGACCGAGCAGCGCGGCTTCAATCTGATGAGCGCCAACTCGGCCATCTCCATGTTCGAGGTGGGGGGCTTTATCGGCGCCCTGGTGGCGGGCTGGGGATCGGACAAGCTGTTCAACGGCAACCGCGGCCCGATGAACCTCATCTTTGCGGTGGGGATCCTGCTGGCGGTGGGGTCGCTCTGGCTGATGCCCTTCTTCAGCTACGTGATGCAGGCGGCATGTTTCTTTACCATCGGCTTTTTCGTGTTCGGCCCCCAGATGCTGATCGGCATGGCGGCAGCGGAGTGCTCTCACAAAAACTCGGCGGGAGCGGCCACCGGCTTTGTCGGCCTGTTTGCCTACATGGGGGCGGCGCTGTCAGGCTATCCGCTGGCCAAGGTGATGGAGATCTGGCACTGGAACGGCTTCTTCGTGGTGATCTCGGTGGCGGCTGGCGTCTCGGCCCTGCTGCTGCTCCCCTTCCTCAAGGCGCAGGCACCACGCCCCCAACCTGCCGACACTATGTGATACCGGACTGAGCGGGAGTTACGCCTCCCGGCCAGCCTGACAGACCCGATTCTTGCCCTGCCGCTTGGCGCAATAGAGCGCATGGTCGGCCTGAGTGAACAGAGGATCAAAGTGCCACTCCCCGTGCCAGTGGGAGAGCCCCATGCTGACCGTGATGGAGAGGCCGCCCATGTTGCGGTTCGCGACAGCCTCCAGCAATCCCTCGCAGCGTTGCAGCGCCAGTACACCGGGCTGCGAGAAGAGCAGCACAAACTCCTCGCCACCGAAACGGCTGCACACCAGATCGGGCTGGCTACCCAGATAGGCGCCGAGCTCGGCCAGCACCCGATCACCTACCTCATGGCCATGCTGGTCATTGATCTGCTTGAAATCGTCGATATCGAGCACGGCCAGCGCGCCGCCGTCACCCCACTTTTGCTGCTTCAGCTGATCCATAAAGCCACGCCGGTTGAGCAGGCCGGTGAGAGGGTCGTGGCTCGCCTGCTGGTGCAGCGCCAGCGCCCGGTATTGGGTACAGAGCAGCAGCACCCCGAAGGTGGAGAGATAGCTCCCCATCAGCATGGAGAGGAAGGGCAGCACATTGACCCCGCTCTTATCCATCAGCATCTGCACGTTGTCCTGCCACAGGAACCAGAGCCGCATCAGGTAGAAGGCGTAGAGCAGGATGTTGACCACGGTAAAGACCATCACCGCCGGCAGATAGTCGGGGTAGCCGTGACGCCAGACCAGATAGACGATCACCGCCCCCAGCACCATGTAGCTCAGGCAGGCCAGCATCACCCGGGACTCCATCCCCCCCTTCACAATGCACCAGCTCAGGATAATCAGATAGACCAGCATGAAGAGCACACCGGCACGCCAGTTCGGGGGCTGGCCGAAAAAGCGCTGCAGCGCCAGCGGCATCAGCGCGATGCAGAGCGTGATAAGGGTGTTGGCCAGCCAGATGCCGGATGGGCTGGGGAAAAATGCCTGCAACGAGAAGAGCGTCTGGGCCACCAGCGCACAGAGACTGGACCACCACCATAACCCGATGCCCGGGATCTCCCGGTGGGTCGACCAGATAATGGAGAGCGTGATAAACCCGAGGCTATATCCCCCCAATGCCATCACCATCAGGGTAAATACATCCAGCTTCAGCAACAACGAGACATCCATATCAAAACCAGGCAGAGGGAGGTAAGTGAGTATATGAGAACCGTTTGCCAAGACCCAGAGACCCTGACTGTTTTCACAATAAAAACATATTGTTCGTCTGTTTTTCACACCACCAGATAACTCACACCATTCCGCTATAGCAGGTTTGAGATATGCAAAAAAGATAAGCCCAACCAGACTCAAGCCACATACGAGCCCCTCTCTATGTAACAAAATGTCTTGGGGATAATTTGGGCTTGAACCCACTCAATTAGATAGATATGTTGTTTTCGTGTGATTTTATGAATGAAGCCATGAGCAATAAATGTCTCTAACCTGTTGAGTCTTCTGACACAATCTGTTTTTGGTACATTTTTCACTCAACCACTATTCATAGCATCTCATATGGGGCTTTTGTCCCGCTCAAGACATTCATCCTGTCTTGCCTGTTGCCGGACGCAGCAGTCTCTTGTGCCACGGAGTCGCACGGGATCAGGTTCAAGGCCGAACACACCACCGACAGAGACGTCACTTATGATCAAAAAACTGATTCTTTCTACCCTGCTGTTTTGCGGGATCGCCACGGCGGCCCCGACCCCAGCCCCTACCTCCACCCTGGATGCCGTGCTCGAACGCGGCGTGCTGCGAGTCGGCTTCGACGCCGGCTATCAACCTTTCGAGATGACCAACAAGCAGGGCCAATACATCGGCTTTGACGTGGATCTCGCCAAGATGGTCGCCAAAGAGATGGGCGTGAAGGTCGAGTTCGTCAACACCGCCTGGGATGGCATCATTCCGGCGCTGCTGACCAACAAGTTCGATGTCATCATGGGCGGCATGACCGTCACTCCCCAGCGCAATCTGCGGGTGAACTTCGCCGATCCTTACATCGTGGTCGGCCAGACCATAGTCCTGCGCAAAGAGAAAGCGGGCGAAATCAAATCCTTCACCGACCTCAACGACCCGAAATACAAGATCGCGGTCAAGCTCGGCACCACCGGCGAGCAGGCAGTCAAGCGCCTGATCCCCAAAGCCACCCTGCTGCAGTTTGAAACCCAGGATGACGCCAAGCTGGAAGTGATCAACGGCAAGGTCGATGCGTTCGTCTATGACCTGCCCTACAACGCTATTTTCGCCTCCCAGAATCAGGGCGCCGTGGTGCACCTCGACAAGCCGTTCACCTTCGAGCCGCTGGCCTGGGCCATCCGCAAAGGGGATCAGGACACCCTCAACTGGTTCAACAACTACCTGCGCCAGATCAAGGGCGATGGCAGCTACGACCGTCTCTACAAGAAGTGGTTCGAATCCAACGCCTGGCTGAATCAGCTCAAATAACCTCCGGGGGGCGGCACATGCCGCCCCTGCACCACGCAGCTCCCCACACAATAACGAGAAGAGGTTGTGACTGTGCACACACCCAAACCGACAAGACAGATGGAAAAACAACCCAATCAGCTACTCTGGCATGGGGTTTTCCTGCTGATGCTGCTGGTTGCCGTATTCGGCATCTACAAGGCTGTCCAGTCAGTGGATTACACCTGGCGCTGGGAACGCATTCCCCAATACATCGCCTATCAGGCGGAGCAGAAGAATCTGGCCGAATTTGACGGCACCGTGATGGCGGGCACCAGCGAGGCCGAGAAGGGCAAGCTGTTCCTGCAAGACGATCTCGACCCCAATGTGCGGCAAGCCATCGCCAGTACCGGCGTACAAGTTGCCGAAGGGGATACCGTTTTTCGTGGCGATACCCTCGACACCCAACTGAGCTGGACCGCAGGCCCCATCGCCTGGGGCGTCTGGGTCACCGTCAAGCTCTCGCTGGTGGCAGGCATCTTCGCCATCCTGCTCGGCACCCTGGCCGGGCTGGCGCGCCTCTCCCCCAATCCGGCCCTGCGCAATCTGGCGGTCACTTACGTGGAGCTGATCCGCGGCACGCCGCTGCTGGTTCAGATCTTCATCGTCTACTTCTTTATCGGTACCGTACTGAACCTCGATCGCTTCACCGCCGGGGTCGCCGCGCTGGCGGTCTTTACCGGTGCCTATGTGGCGGAGATCGTCCGCGCCGGTATCAGCTCCATTCACAAGGGGCAGATGGAGGCGGGTCGCAGTCTGGGCATGACCTCCGCCCAGACCATGCGCTACGTCATCCTGCCGCAGGCGTTCAAGCGGGTACTGCCGCCACTGGCGGGTCAGTTCATCAACCTGATCAAGGACTCCTCGCTAGTCTCGGTCATCTCCATCACCGATCTGACCAAGGCGGGGCGAGAGGTGGTGAGCTCCACCTTCAGCCCGTTCGAGGTATGGTTCACCGTGGCCCTGCTCTATCTGGTGCTGACCGGCACCCTCTCTTTCCTGGTACGCCGTCTCGAGGTGAAATATGCACGCAGCAACTGATCCCATCATCAAGGTGCAACAGGCATCGAGAAGTGCAGCCATCGCCGACACCCTCTTCGCCTTCCCGGTTCGTTTTCTGGAGGTGAAATATGCACGCAGTAACTGATCCCATCATCAAGGTGCAACAGGCATCGAGAAGTGCAGCCATCACAGGCACCCCCTTCGCCTTCCCGGTTCGTTTTCTGGAGGCAAAATATGCGCGCAGCAACTGATCCCATCATCAAAGCGACCGGCGTAGAGAAGTTCTACGGCAGCGAAGTGCACGCCTTGAAAAATGTCAGCACCCAGGTGGCCGAAGGGGAAGTGGTGGTGATCGTCGGCCCCAGTGGCTCGGGCAAGTCCACCTTCCTGCGCACCCTCAACCAGCTGGAGACCATCAACGACGGCAACATAGTAGTCGACGGCATCTGCCTGACCGAGCCGGGCGATGTCAACAAGCTGCGGGAAGAGGTGGGCATGGTGTTTCAGTCCTTCAACCTCTTTCCCCACCTGACGGTGCTGGATAATATCTGCCTCGCCCCGCAGAAGGTGCGCGGCCTGTCGCGCCGTGAGGCCGAAGACAGAGCCAAGGCGCTGCTGCTGAAAGTGGGGCTGTCGGTGAAAGCGGCCAGCTATCCGTCCCAGCTCTCCGGCGGTCAGCAACAGCGGGTGGCCATTGCCCGGGCACTCGCCATGCAGCCACGCATCATGCTGTTTGACGAGCCCACCAGTGCGCTCGACCCCGAAATGGTGGGGGAAGTGCTGGATGTGATGAAGGGGCTGGCCCGCGAAGGAATGACCATGGTGGTGGTGACCCACGAGATGGGCTTTGCCCGCGAGGTGGCGGATCGGGTGCTCTTTATGGAGAGTGGCGAACTGCTGGTAGATGAAAAACCGGCCGACTTCTTCGACAATCCACCCTCCCCACGCCTGCGCCAGTTCCTGAGTCAGGTGCTGTAGCCAACATGCTCTGCTGGATAAACGAAGAGGGACCGCAAGGTCCCTCTTCTTGTCTGTCACGCTGAGCAGACTCAACCCAGCTGAACCCGAGTGCCCATCTCATCGGCTCAGCGCGGGGACTTTCCCAGATAGCGCTCCACGATCACTTTCACCCCGTCACGTTTTTTGAGCTGATAGAGCTCCTTGTCAAACTGATCGATAAAGGCCTGTTTGTAGGGATACTCCCCCTTGCGGCTGTAGCCGAGAAACCCCTGCTCCTTGCTGAGCACCGGCCCCTGTTTGAGCAGGGACATATCGGCCACCGCCAGCTGATCGGCCTTTATCATGTTGAGCAACTCATAGAGCAGGGAGAGGCGATCATTGATGGTGCAATCGACCCGGCCGCGAACAATCTTGAGCAGGTTCTCCCGATTGCTTTTCACCTCCTCCACGTCGATCTGCTTCTCTTTTACCGCCAGCCAAAAGGCATCGCCGCCGACGGCAAAACCGGCGTTCATGCCAAAGCGTAAACCGTGATAGTCGAGCGGAAACCTGGCCTGCGGGGTATTGGCCGCAACACTGGCACCGCACATCACCACCAGCTCTTCATCCAGCATCGGCTGGGAGTAGGGCCACATGTAAGGGCGGGTATCGGGCATGTAGTAAGGTGGAAAAATGGCGAAGGCAGCCCCCTGCTCCACCATGCTCAGACCGCGCCGCCACGGCATGGGCTTGAGCACCACCTCATAGTCAGGCATGGCAGAGGTTACCTCTCGGATAATGTCGGCATAGATCCCCCTGACCTCCTCCCCCTCCTGCCAGGAGTAGGGGGGATAGGCGGCATCCGCCAGGATCTCGACCCGGGTCTTGGCGTGCGCCATCATGCACAACCCCAGCAACAAGCAACACCAGACGCGCATAAGCCAGCACCTCCTGAAAAAGCCTGCATCAAGCATAGCCATCCAGCGCGCCTTCCTCTGCTGCCGCGCCATATTTCATGCCATCTCTTCGTTGGCTGAAAAATGTTAATGAAATATTAAAACCATCCTTTATGCTGGAGAGCAATTGCTCTGAATGGATGGCCGCATATGGATGTGCAACTGCTTCTGCTCTACCTCTCCCCGATTTTTCTGGCCTTTATCGGCTGGGAGATGCTCTACCTGCGCAAACATGGCGCGGCCTTTCCCACCGCCACCTACCAGTGGCGGGATCTGTTCGCCAACGCTGCCCTGGCCCTGATGCACCAAGGGGGCGATGCGCTGGCGGCCATCGCCATTGCTTATCTGTATGACACCCTCTGGGGCTGGCGACTGTTCGATATCGAGCTGAATCTCTGGAGTGTGCTACTGCTGTTCCTGTTGCAGGATCTCTGTTACTGGCTGTTCCACTTCACCAGTCACCATGTTCGCTGGCTGTGGGCCTCCCATGTGGTGCACCACAGCTCGGAGCGGCTCAACCTCTCCACCGCTTTTCGCCAGAGCCTGATGTATCCCATCTCCGGCATGTGGCTGTTCTGGATCCCGATGATTGTCATCGGCTTCCCCCCCGAGGCAGTGGTCGCCACCGTGCTGCTCAGCCTGGGCTTCCAGTTCTTCGTCCACACCCAGGTGGTGGGCAAGCTCGGCTGGCTTGAGTGGCTCTTCAACACCCCCTCCCACCACAGGGTGCACCACGCCAGTAACGCCAAATACATAGACCGCAACTTTGCCGGCGTGCTGATCATCTGGGATCGGCTGCTTGGTACCTTTGTCGAGGAAGATCCGGCCGAGCCGTGTCGCTTTGGCATCACCAAGCCGATCCACAGCTTCAATCCCCTCACCCTCACCTTCCACGAGTGGCGCGACATGCTGCGTGACGCCCGTGGCCTACCCTGGCGACAAAAGCTCGCAGTGCTGTTTGGCAAACCGGCCGGACCTGCCAGCCGCTGAGCCTTCGCATCGAATAGCAACTCCCGGATAGCAAGCCCCTGATAACCAATCCCTGATAACAAGAGAGCGCCACAGTGGCGCTCTCTTTTATGGTCAGTCACATCTTCGATATCAGAGATGGGCGAACGACCAGACGGCGGGGATCAGGCTCAGCAAGGTCACTCCGGCCAATAGCCGTTCGCGACCACTCAGGCAAAGATCTGCGCCCAGCTGACGACGGCTGTAGAGAAACAGCAGCAGACCCGGCCCGTAGAGCAACAACGACAGCAGCAGATACTCCACCCCGGCGGCATAGAGCAGCCAGAAGCCGTAACCGCTCGACACCAGTGCCACCGCCCGCATCAGGCCTCGGCCCTGCCCACTCTCTCCCTCCTTGCTGAACGAAAGCTTGAGCAAGAACAGGCCGATCAGCAGGTAGGGCACCAAAATCATCGAGGTGGAGATAAGCAGCAGGCTGGTGTAGCCCTTGCCGAGCAGCCACACCAGCAGCAGGCAAGTCTGCACCGTCAGGCTGGTGAGCCAAAGCGATGCGATAGGCGTCCCATTGCGGTTCTGGCGCCGGAAGATGGCGGGAAACGCACCGTGGCGGGCTGCGCTGAACGGCACCTCCGCCGAGAAGAGGGTCCAGCTCACGTAGGAGGCAAGCACCGAGACGATAAGGCCGACGCTGATGAGCAGCTTGCCCCAGGAGCCGGTCATCTGGGCCATCAGCCCTGCCATGGAGGGGTTGGGTAGCGCCGCCAGCTCGGGCCGACTCAATATTCCGAGCGCCAGCACCGAGATAAGCACATAGAGCAGCAGCGCCAATACCACGCCAAGCACGGTGGCCGTGCCCACATCCCGCCGGTTTCTGGCGCGGGCCGACAACACAGCCGCCCCCTCGATGCCGGTAAAAACCCAGAGGGTAATCAACATGGTGTTGCGCACCTGCTCGGAGACCGGCACCGCCAGGGTACTGCCCTGCTGATCCGCTGCGAAGGTGACCGGGTCGAACCAGTAGCAGGCAAACAGGATAAACAGCAGCAGCGGCAGGCTCTTGGCCAGAGTCGCCACCAGATTGAACAGCGCCGCCTGCTGCACGCCACGAGCCACCAGCAGGTGTACCGACCAGAGGATGCAGGACTCGCCGACAAACGCCGCCAGGGTATTGCCGTCACCAAACCAGACCTGCTCGGGGGTGTCGACAAAGCTGCCCAGCGCGGCAAAGGCGATCACCAGATAACCCACCACGCCGATGGTAGCGCAGAGCCAGTATCCCCAGGCGGAGAAGAAGCCCACCAGATCGCCAAAACCGGCGCGGGCGTAGCTGTAGATGCCGCCGTCAAGATCCGGCCTTAACCGCGACAGGTAAAGGAAGCTCATGGCGAGCGCCAGGATGCCCACCCCCGTCACACCCCAACCGATCAGCACGGCGCGCGCCCCCGCCACCTCGGCCATGTTCTGGGGCAGGCTGAAAATCCCCGCCCCCACCATGGAGCTGAATACCAGCGCGGTGAGGGACCAGAGCCCAATCTTGTTCTCTTTCATGGGTACTCCTTAGCGCAACCGGCTGCTCAGCGCCTGAATATGCTCGGGGCCGATGCCGCAGCAACCACCGATCAAATTCGCCCCGGCCGCGCGCCAGCGCTCGGCCCAGCCAAGGTAATCCAGCGGCCCCAGATCGGCGCGGATCTCGTCCAGCCCATCGTTGGCGGTGGCCTCTTTGGGTTGCGGCGGGAAGGCGTTGGCGTAAGCACCGAGGCGAATGTCTGCGCGGCCCAGCGCCTGCAATCGGGTGCGGGCAACCTCGAGGGCCCCCTCGATCACCTCGGGCTGACAGCAGTTGAACAGGATGGCATCGACCCCAGCCGCCACTAACGTGGTCACCGCATCAGCCACCTGCTCGCCGGAACGTAGTCGCGGCTCGTTGCCCGGCGCCTCATCTTCCAGCGTGAAGGAGACCCAGAACGGCTTGCCATCGTCAGGCAACAGCGCTTTCAGGGCCAGTGGCTCGGCAATCAGGCTCATGGTCTCGGCCAACCAGATATCCACATAAGGGGATAGCGCCCGGATAAGCGGTGTCGCCAGCTCGCTCACCCGGTCCGCCTTGAACAGGTCGGCACGGTAGGAGCCAAACAGCGGTGGCAGAGAACCCGCCACCTGCACGGCGCCCTTCTGCTCGTCAGCCACCTCACGGGCCAGTTGACCAGCCAGCGCTGCCAGCCCCTCCCCATCGGCAAAGAAACGCTCATCGCCGATATGAAACGGCACCAGCGCATAGCTGTTGGTAGTAATGACCCTGGCCCCGCTCGCCACATAGGCCTGATGCACATCACGCACCGTCTCTGGCGCCTCCATCAAGGCCAGCGCCGACCACTCGGGTTGACGAAACGGTGCCCCTCGCCGTGCCAACTCGCGCCCCATGCCCCCATCCAGCACCCACAATTCCCTGGTTTCCATCTGTCGTGTCTCTTCGTTATGTGCGTTGTTTATTTGCGTATTTATCTGTTTGTTTTGTTGATCTGCGGTTTCGCATCGAATCGCTGCAGATCGTCCCGCTTCATCCTGGGAAGCCATTTTATTATATAGCCATAAAAACATATGGATGTTTGGATGGCCAAAACAAGATAAAGCAAAGCGCCACGGGCGGCAATCAGCATCAGCAGAAATCAGCGTGCAAACGGCGAGGCAAACGCAGAAATGCAAGAGGCCACCCGAAGGTGGCCTCATCACAATCTTGATCCGCTGGTAACTTAACGCCCGGCCAGCACTCGCTTAATCTGTTTGACCCAGTCGGAGACCCGACCCTGCTGCGGCAAGCCGCGCCAGATCTGCTCCCACTGGGCAGGGCTGAGCGGACGACCGAGGCGACGCTGCACACCCGCATAGAGATAGTCATGGGCCGTGGTGGCCGCATGCTCGGAGGTGAGGAATTTGGAGACCGGATCGGTCAACCGCACATCCCGCATGCCGAGCAGCGGATAGTCGTTGTGCACCGCCGCCAGCATGGTCTCGCGCATGGCGGACTCGATGTAGCCACGGGCAAACAGGGCGGTAACCGACTCCAGCGACCCCTGATCCGGGCCATGATACTGCTCATCAAAGACCGGGCTCGGCTCGGCCATGCCGCTTTGCACCACCGCATCGGGATCCGGCTGCGGCACGACCACGGCAGGCTTGGGGGCAACCGGCTTGGCTGCCACTGTGGCTTTGCGCGGCGCACTCTGACTACAGGCACCCAGTGCCAGGGTGAGCGCGACACAGGCCAGCGCACGGGAATGATACTGCATCTTCATGACTCTTATGTCGCTCCTTTTACGATTCCTGAGCTGGCTTCTCGGCCACAGCCGGCTCGACCCGGGTAACCAGCAGCTGATCAATCTTGTAACTGTCGATATCCACCACTTCGAACTTGTAACCGGCGTATTTGACCGAGTCAGTGCGCTTGGGGATCTTGCGCAGCATATACATGATAAAGCCGGCGATGGTCTCGTAGTTCTGGTTCTCGGGGAACTCTTCGATATCGAAGGCGCGCATCACGTCGGAGATGGGAGTGACCCCGTCCACCAGCCAGGAGTTCTCGTCGCGCTGGACGATCTGCTCTTCCACCACGTGGGTCGCCCACTCGCCCATGACGGTGCTCATCAGGTCATTCATGGTGACAATCCCCACCACCAGCGCGTACTCGTTCATCACCACGGCAAAGTCGCCACGATGATTCTTGAAGTACTCCATCGCCTCATAGAGGTTCAGGGTATCGGGGATGATGATGACGTTCTGCACCAGGTTGCCACCGATCAGGTCGATGCTCTGGCCGCCGATAACGCGGATCAGCAACTCTTTGGCATCGACAAAGCCCTTGATGCTGTCGAGGTTGTGGTCACAGACCAGAAACTTGTTGTGGGGATGTTCGGCGATCTTCGCCTTGATGCTCTCTTCACTCTCTTGCAGGGTGAAGTAGATGAGGCTCTCGCGGGCCGTCATGGCAGAGGTGACACCAAGGGACTGCAACTCGAATACGTTCTCGATGAGCTGATGCTCCTCGCGCTGGATAACCCCCGCCTCGGCACCAGCATCCATCACCGCATAGATATCGTCGGAGGTGATCTCGTCGTTACGCACCGTGGAGACGCGCATCAGACGGAACAGGGAGTTGGCCAATCCGTTGAAGACCCACACCAGCGGCATCAACACGGTGACGAAGAAGAGCATGGGGCGCACCACCACCACGGCAATCTGCTCGGGCATGGTCATGGCCAGACGCTTGGGCATCAGGTCGGCGATCAGGATAAACATGCCGGTGACGAACACGAAGGAGGCACCGGAGCTGATCTCGCCAAGCCAGGGGCCCTGGTAGAACTGGGAGACAATTCCCTTGATGGCGGGGTTGAGGGCAGACTCACCCAGGATACCGCCCAGAATGGCGACGGTATTGAGGCCAATCTGCACCACGGTGAAAAAGTTGCCCGGCTGGGCCTGCAGGGCCAGCACCTTTTCGGCCTGGCGATTACCTTCATCTGCCATCACCTGCAATTTGATTTTGCGAGACGCGGCGAGAGAGATCTCGGAGAGGGAGAAGAACACACTGCCGCCAACCAGCAGCATTAAAAAGAACAAACTATCGGCAAAACTCATGATTAACCTATTGCTACACCCGCCTTAGCACAAGACGGCAAACTGGGCCCGGGAGACCGGACCGTGAGCCCATCCGGGACTCACACAGGGGGAGTATTCTATCAGAAAACAGCCAGTTGGGTGCTTTATCTTACTCCGACCAGTTATTGTCTAGTCCTGAAATAGGTTTACACATTTTCAACTAGCATTTCTCTACTCAGAACCCCCTATGTACTGCATCGGGGGTTCTGTATTTCAACGCATGATGCGGCCGCTCCGCGTTGTAAATATCCACCGCTTCACGCACAATCTCCCGCGCTTGCGCCAAATCCTGCGGGCTTTGCAACAATAACTCTCCTTTCAAAATCCCGTTCACCCGCTCCGCCAACGCATTCTGATAACAGTCATACCCATCCGTCATCGAGCATTT
>NZ_JBSTYQ010000020.1:0-93719 GCF_054052385.1 Aeromonas sp. 25-AL00135
ATACAGAACCCCCGATGCGGTACATAGGGGGTTCTGAGTAGAGAAATGCTAGTTGAAAATGTGTAAACCTATTTCAGGACTAGACATCCATGTTGTTTACCGATATCAAACTGGTTGGATTTTTTTCCAATATCCCCCTTGAACTGGCCTTTGGCAAAAAATCAGGTGCATCACCGCGCAGGCTTTATCATCAAGTTACCATCCCGGTACTAGCCGAACTCACAGCCGCACAGTGGCATGTCGTGGCCCAATATTGAGTAAATTGATGTTGGCCGCTGCATTTTAATGCACTTACAATATGCGCCCAATTCTGTTGGATTCCTTCTGATGCTCCGCCAATGTGATCGTCTATTCCTGTTTCTCCTGCTACTGCTCTGGAGCGTGGCGGCGCACGCCATTACCAGTCTGAATGAAGACGAGTTTGATCTGTCTGAGCGCGCCTGGCTGTCATCACACCAGGAGTTGGTCATCGGCATGCCGATGATGGGTGACCCTCCATACAGCTATAAGGATGCAGATCAACGCTTTACCGGCCCAGTCCCCGACATCGCGCAGCAGATTGCCAGAACGCTCGGGTTGACCCTGCGCTACAAGGTTTACCCCTCCTACGTGGATGCGCTAACCGGGCTTGGCCACGGCGCAATCGACATACTGGTGAACGACCAGCCAAGCGAACAATGGCGATCCAATATTGTCTCCCTCCCGTTTTTGCTCTCCATGCCGCGCGGCGTGCTGCTCAACAATGGCAAAACGAAGTTGTCACGACAGGATGCCCATGGTTTGCACTGGGTCTGTGTCACGGGAGTCAATGCTTGCAGTGAATTGAAAAAACTGGGATTTCTCCGTGTGACCGAGGCAGAGAGTCGCAGCGAAGCAGCGTTTATGCTCAAAAAGCGCATGGCTGACGCCTATCTTGCTGACATGCCGTCACTAGTGATGGTGAAAGATCAGCACTCCAAGGCTGGCTTCACCATTGCAACCCCGGAGTGGGTAAGCGGCACGTCTCTCTCCATCAATATGCACAAGAGCGACCCGGCACTGGTCAGCCTGGTGAGCAAGGCATTCAACGAGATACCGGTTGAAGATCGTCGTCATATGCTGGCAGCTACCACGACTAGCCAACATGCGGACTCAGGAGCGGTAAAGTCTGTGCAGTTTACCCCTGAGGAGCAGGAGTGGCTCAACCAGCATCCTGAGCTGACTTACGGCGTCTCTCCGGACTGGACCTCCATGAGCGAATTCAATTACCGGGGCAGGCTGGTCGGTTATGTGGCGGATCTGATGGCGCTGATGCAGCAAGTCTCCGGGCTAAAGTTCTCTCTGGTTCGCACCAAGAGCTGGGGGGAAACCCAAAATCTGCTGAAGTTGCGGCAGATCGATTTTATTCCGGCCATCTCCCCCAACCACGACCGCGGCCAGTTTGCGCTGTTCACCCCCGGCTATCTGTTTGTCGATCGGGTAGTCATTGCCCCCAAACGCAGTGCCGATATCACCGATCTCTCACTGCTGCGAGGGAAACGGGTCGGCATGGTGCATGGCTCGCTGGATAAAGAGCTGCTGACCCACATCGGCGCCCATCCGGTAGAGGTCAACAATGACAACCGCTTGCTGGAACTGCTGGACACGGGCGATGCCGACTACGTGATGGTCACCCTGCCATCCATCAACAAGCGGGTGAGCGAACGCTATCAGGTGGTCTATGCCGGCAAAGACTTGCGCCTGCCGGTCGCCATGGCCACGCGCAAAGATCCCATGCTGCAGCGGATCCTTACCAAGGTGCTCTATTCGATACCGCCGGAGGAGCTCAATAAAGTGGAGAGACGCTGGCTCTCCATGAGCGTGCAGACCGGCATCAACAGCGAAACAGTGCTGCTCTGGTTCGTAATAGGTGGCACGGCTGCCACTCTGCTGTTTGCCCTGTTCTGGGCGTGGAACCGCACTCTGAAACGGGAGATTGTGCAGCGACAACGGGCCGAGAAGACACTCAATGAACAGTTGGTGTTCATCCAGACCCTGCTCGACTCCCTGCCCAATATGGTGGCGCTGCGGGATCGCGATCATCGCCTGACCCTCAGCAACCGGGCATACCGCGAGCTGTTTGTCGGTGATGGGGAAGAAGGTGATCGCTGGGGCTATATGACCGAGGACGAGCGGCAACAGATGCTGCGCGAGGAGCGTGCAGTCTGGGAAACCGGCCAGATCTTCGAAGGATCGGGTTATACCCAGCGCGAGGGGGATGTTCCCCTTCACGTGGTCTACGTCAAGTTGCCCTATCGCGCAGCAGACGGCGCGATTCAGGGGGTGCTGACGGTATTGACCGATGTCAGTGCCCTCAAGGCCGCCGAAAACAAGGTGCGGGAAGTGGAGGGCAGGCTGCGGGACATCACCGACAGCATGCCGGGTCTGGTTTATCAATATCTCTGGCAAGGGGCCGGCAAGGGGAAATTCCTCTATCTGTCCCAAGGAGCCAGCGACATTCTCGGGATGACCCATCAAGAGTTGATGGCAGCCGAGTCTGGCGGCGTGATCCTCGGCTTGAACGACGAGGCGTTGGCAACCTTTATCGATAAGGTGGCCAAACATGCGCAAACCCTTGAGCCGCTCGATATGGAGGTGCTGGTGCCCTCTGTTCAGGGGGCGCGCTATATCCAGATCCGCGGCAACTTTGTGGCGCAACAGGGCCATGATCGCCTGCTCAACGGCGTGGTGCAGGACATCACCGCCATCAAGCAACAGGAGCATGAGCTGCGCGAGGCGCGTGCCGCGGCCGAGCAGGCGATGCAGGCTCGCAGCCGTTTTCTGGCCACCATGAGCCATGAGCTGAGAACCCCCATCTCGGGCATGCACGGCATGCTGGAGCTGCTGCGCATGAGCGAGCTCAATGATGACCAGCGCTATCTGCTGCGCAATGTGGAGAGCTCGGCCAACCACCTGCTCTATCTGGTCAACGATATCCTCGACTTTTCCAAAATCGAGGCGGGTCAACTGCACCTCAATCGCCAATCCTGCCGTCTGCAACCAGTGGTGTGCGACGTGATCCGCGGCCATGCCGCACTGGCCTACAGCAAGGGGCTGAAGGTCACGCTCCAGTGGGAGGAGCAACTCCCCGATCTGGCCGATATCGATCCGGTCAGAGTGGGCCAGGTGATTTCCAATCTGCTCAACAACGCGGTGAAGTTCACCGAGCAGGGCACCATTTCGATCCAGGTCAGCTATCAGGACCAGCAGCTGGTTATCGCGGTGACGGATACCGGCATCGGCATCGCCGAAGAGAAGCAAGCGCTGCTCTTTACCCCGTTCGAGCAGGTGGAGTCCGATATCAATCGCCGCTTTGGTGGCACCGGTCTGGGCCTGGCCATCTGTGAGCAGTTGGTGAGGAAGATGGGCGGCACCCTGACGGTCAAGAGCCAGCTCGGTGAAGGGGCCTGTTTCCGCTTCAGCATCCCGCTGCTCAATGTCCTGTGGGAACCACCCGCACTGGCGGGCAGCGAATGGTGGTGGCTGGGTAGCGATGCCGCCTTGCAGGCCACCATGGCACGGCTCGGCGCCCGGTTGACCCCCCTCGAGATCCACCAGCTCACCGCCGATCTCGACGGCCTGCTGTTAGCGGAAGAGGCCGCGCTGGAGTCCAGCATGGGGAGCGATTGGCACACCTTGCTGCAGTCCGGCACTCTCAAGGGGGTCATCCTCTCCCCCCGCGAAGCGTTGCGGGGGCGCATGGGCTCGGAGAACTGGTGGCGCCTCGGCCAATCCCCCCTCTATCCGGATCTGTTGCTCGAAAGCTGCCGCGAACTGATCACCGGGCGAGCCGTGACCACCCATGCCGCCAGCATCGAAAAACTGGGCGGGCGGGTGCTGGTCGCCGATGATCATCTGGTCAATCGCGCCCTGCTGACCCGTCAGCTGGCGATTCTGGGGGTGGAGTGCGAGGTAGTGGAAGATGGAGAGAAGGCGTTGCGCGCCTGGCAAACCCGGGATTTCGCCCTGCTGATCACCGACTGCCACATGCCGCACATGGATGGCTACACCCTGACCCGCCGCCTGCGGGAACAAGGGGAGCAGGCCCCCATCATCGGTGTCACCGCCGATACCTCGGAGGAGGCGGCAGCCAATATGACGGCAGCCGGCATGAACGGCATGCTGTGCAAACCCTATTCGCTGGAGTCACTGCGCCAGATGCTGCTGCGGTGGTTGCCCGCGACTACGATCACAGAGAGAGTGCCCGCACGACAGGCCATCAATCTCGACATGATCGGTCGCTGGCAAGATCTGTTTGGCGATGAAGGGATTGCCAAAAGCATGGCAAGGGAGTATCTGGCCTCCAACCGGAAAGATTGCCACGCTATGATGAGCGCGCTCTCCTCCGATGATAGCCAGGAGCTGGTGGAGATCGCCCACCGCATCAAAGGGGCAGCCAGAATGGTCGGGGAGCTCTCCCTGGCCGAGCAGGCGGCGCAACTGGAATCGGCGGCCCGCCTCAAACAGTTGAGCGAGCTCGCGCTGCTGACACAGAGAGTGGAAGAACAGATGAACAATATTGAACGTGAAATGGGATTGTGGCTCGATGAGTAGAACGGCAGACGAGTTGGTCATCATGGTGGTCGAGGATCACGGGTTTCAACGTAAGACCCTGATGCACCAGATCCGGGCGCTCGGTTATCAGCAACTACTGGAGGCCGCAGACGGCATCGAAGCCCTGGCGCTATGCCAGAGCCACACTGTCGACATCCTGTTCTGCGATCTGCGGATGCCCGGCATGGATGGCATGGCGCTGCTGCGCCGCCTCTCGCTGGGTGGCTTTCGGGGCGGCATCATCCTCTCCAGCGCGCTGGAAGATGACGTGGTGGAGGCCGTGCTGCGCATGAGCGCGGCCTATGGTCTCCATGTGCTGGGTCGCATCGAGAAACCCTCCAGCCCGCAGCGGCTGCGCCAGTTGATCGACTCCTGGGCGCCCAAGTCGGCTCCCTCGGGCAAGGACGATGGCCTCGTCCTGTCGGTGGACGAGCTCAAACGCGCCCTCGACAACGACCAGTTGCTGCCCTGGTATCAACCCAAGGTCGGCTTTGCGTCCGGCCAGTGGGTGGGGATGGAGGCGCTGGCCCGCTGGCAGCATCCGGAATACGGGCTGATCTCCCCCGGCATGTTTATCCCGCTGGCGGAAAACAACGGCCTTATCGACCAGCTGACCGATGTCATCATCAACAAGTCGCTGCAGGATTGCCATCTGTGGGGACAGACCGGTCTCTCCCTCAATCTGTCGATGAATCTCTCAACCACCTCGCTGATCGAGGGAGATCTCTGCCACTTCCTGATCAACCAGTGCCAGCGCTGGGGCGTCAATCCCGAGCTGATCACCCTGGAGGTGACCGAAAGCTCGTTTGTCGAGGATATCGGCAAGGCACTGGAGGTGCTGACACGACTGCGGATGCACGGCTTTGGCCTCTCCATCGATGACTTCGGTACCGGCTACTCCTCGATGCAGCAGCTGGCGCTGCTGCCGTTTACCGAGCTCAAACTTGATCGATCTTTTGTCGATCGCTGCTATGCCGACCCCTCCCGTCTGGCCATTATCGAATCGAGCATCGAGCTGGCCCGCAAGCTGGGGCTGAAATCAGTGGCCGAAGGGGTGGAAGATGTGCAGACCTGGCAACTGCTGGCCAAGCTGGGGTGCGATATCTGTCAGGGCTTTTTTACCGCCCGCCCTATGCCGCGCAGCGAACTGCAGCATTGGCACCAGATCTGGCAAGCCCGGCTGCCCACCCTGATATCCGGCTGATCTCCCGCGACCAACCCTTTGGGCCAACAGCGCGCCGATCGACAACGTGAATGGCCGCCTTCAAAGGTGGCCATTTTCTTTGTGTCAGGCTCGCCACTCACGCATGCCCGCCCCCGATCCACCAACCTTTTATCCAACCGAGTGCCCCCCTTTGCTCTGCATGCGCCGCATGCCTTTATCAGAGCCACCATTTATGCAAAATAAGTTGCATCACAAATGGTGCTACTGGCGGATCACGCCTACCGCGAGCGAGAGCAGCCTCTCTTCTACCAGACGCATAAACTGACAATAAGACAATGAATTTCCTGCTGTAACAGGAATGGTTCTCAACGATGCGCCGAGCCGATGAGGTAGACAAGACAACCTGAAATCGTTTTCTCTTTTGAACAATAAGCTGTCTAAAATCAAATAAAGTTGTAAATAATCTTTGTTATGGTGAGCGTATAGCAAGCGGCCTCCCTGTCGCTTCCCCTGCTGGCTCCGCCAGATGCAGCATTTTCTGCGCCTTGAAAGCGAGTTTATGACGCCATGATCACCATCACCCTCGATGGGGCTCAGTTGACGGTTAACCCGACCCAGACCCTGCTCCAGATAGCCAAACAGCACCAGACTGATATCCCCTCCCTGTGCGGTGACAACACCAGCGGCCCCAAGACACCCTGCGATCTCTGCGTGGTGGAGATTGCCGGTCTTGGCATCCGGCGCGCCTGCGAGACGCGCCCCGAGGCAGGGATGGTGATCACCAGCCAAAGCGATGCCCTGCGCGCCCACCGCCAGCAGGCCCTCGGCCGCATCCTTTCGGATCACTACGCCGATTGCGAAGCCCCCTGCCAGCGCGCCTGTCCGGCCGGCGTGGACATTCAATCCTATCTGCACCACATCGCCATGGGGGAGCACGAGGCGGCCATGGCCGTCATCAAACAGACCCTGCCAATGCCTCTTTCCATCGGCCGGGTCTGCCCCGCATTCTGCGAGGCCGAGTGCCGCCGCGCGCTGGTGGATGAGCCGCTCGCCATTCGTCAACTCAAGCGCCATGCCGCCGATCTCGATCTGGCCGAGGTGGCCCCCTATCAACCGGCAAAGAAGCCCGCCAAGGGCAAGCGGGTTGCCATTATCGGCAGCGGCCCGGGCGGCCTCACCTGCGGTTACTATCTGGGTTACGAGGGATTCGAGGTCGATCTGTTCGAGGCGATGCCCGAAGCGGGTGGCTGGCTGCGCTACGGCATCCCCGAATACCGGCTGCCCAAGGCGATCCTCGATCAGGAGATTGCATTGATGTGCCAGAGTGGCATGCGGATCCACACCAGGCAGCGACTAGGCCACCAGATCACCCTCTCGGCACTGTGCCGCGACTATGATGCGGTCTGTCTGGCAGTCGGCGCTTCCAAGGCGGTGCCGATGGATTACCCGGGCAGCACCCTGGCGGGTTGTTATCTCGGGGTCGATTACCTCAAGGATCGGATGCTGGCCAAGCGGCTCACCACCGGCAAGAGGGTTGCGGTGATCGGGGGTGGTAATACCGCGATCGACTGCGCCCGCACGGCGGTCAGGCTGGGGGCTGAAACCACCCTCATCTATCGCCGCACCCGCGCCGAGATGCCCGCCGAAGCCTACGAGATCGACGAAGCGGAGCACGAAGGTGCGCGCTTTTTGATGCTCACCAATCCGGTGGAGAATCTGGCCGATGAGGCTGGTCGCGTCTGTCAGGTGCGCCTCGAGAAGATGGCCCTCGGCGAGCCGGATGCCTCCGGTCGCCGCCGCCCGGAGCCCACCGGCGAGTACCTCATTGAAGAGTTTGATACCGTGATTGCGGCAGTGTCGCAGCAGCCGGATCTCAGCTTTATGGAAGGGGAGCCCCTCACCCTCCCCTTCACCCGCTGGCAAACGCTGGAGTCCCATCCCGAAACCATGCACAGCGGCCACGGCAACCTGTTCGCCATCGGCGATCTGCGCCGCGGGCCCGCCACCGCCATCGAGGCGGTCGCCGATGGTCGCAAGGCCGCGCTGGCCATCGATCAGTTCCTCCATGGTGACATGATCGACCCGGTTCGTCCTTTCAACGCCTGCAAGGCCCCCAAACTCAAGCAGGTCGATCCCGCCCAGTTTGCTCACCTGAAAAAAGTCGCCCGCACCATCATGCCCCATCTGGCAGAGCAGGATCGCGAGGGCAGCTTTGCCGAGGTGGAGCGTGGTTTGAGTGATGCCGATGCCCGCAGTGAGGCCAGCCGCTGCCTCGAGTGCGGCTGTCAGGCCAACACCGATTGTGCTCTACGCGACTACGCCACCGAATACGAGGTCGAGCAGCGCGCTCTCGATACCAGCCAGTGCCAGAAGTTTGCAGTGGATAACAGCAGCGAATTTATCGTCTTTGATGCCAACCGCTGCATCGGCTGCGGCCAGTGCGTGCAGACCTGTGGTGAGCAAGCGGTACAGGGTGTGCTGCGATTTGCCAAGAACAGTGATGGCACCCTCTCGAACCGGCCGCAGTTCGATGCGGGACTCTCGATGGGCGACTCCCACTGCGTGCAGTGCGGCGCCTGCGTACAGGTCTGCCCCACCGGCGCCCTGGTGGATGCCCGCGACAAGTCACAGGGGCGCACCGAACTGCTCACGCCGGTCAATACCATCTGCACCTACTGCGGGGTCGGCTGCGGCGTCACCCTCTACGTCGATGAGGCGAACAACCGCATCCGCTATGTGGAGGGGAACCGCAACTCACCGGTCAATCAGGGTCTGCTCTGCGTCAAGGGGCGCTTCGGTTTTGACTTTATCCAAAGCGAGGAGCGCCTCACCACCCCGCTTATCCGCAAGGATGGCGAGCTGGTGCCCGCCAGCTGGCAGGAGGCCATAGAGTTGGTCGCCGAGCGTTTCACAGCCCTGCGCCAGCACTATGGCAGCGATGCGCTGGCGGGTTTCTCGTCGGCCAAAACCACCAACGAAGAGAACTACCTGTTCCAGAAGTTCATGCGCCGGGAGCTGGGTACCAACAACGTGGATCACTGCGCGCGGCTCTGCCACGCCTCCACCGTCACCGGGCTGGAGGCGTCACTTGGCAGCGGCGCCATGACCAACGACATCCCGAGCATTGATCACTCGGATCTCATCTTCATCATCGGCTCCGACACCTCCGCGGCCCACCCCATCATCGGCTCCCATATCAAGCGGGCCGTCACCATGGGCAAGGCGCGGCTGGTAGTGGCCGATCCCAAGCGGATCGAGATGGCGGACCATGCCAGCCTCTATCTGGCTCACCGACCCGGCACCGACGTGATGCTGCTCAACGGCCTGATGCAGCAGATCATCCAGCACGACTGGCACGACAAGGCCTATATCGCCGCACGAGTAGAAGGGTTCGAAGCGCTGCAAGCGGAGGTGCTCTCCCCGGCCTATGCACCGGACAAGATAGCCCTCATCACCGGCGTACCGGCCGAGCAGGTGATCGAGCTCGCCCGCCTCATCGGCACCGCCGAACGCACCGCAATCTACTACTCGATGGGGATCACCCAGCACACTACCGGCCACGACAACGTGCGGGCCATCGCCAACCTGCAACTGCTGTGCGGCAACATCGGCATCGAAGGGGGTGGCATCAACCCGCTGCGGGGCCAATCCAACGTGCAGGGCGCCTGTGACATGGGGGCGCTGCCCAACTGCCTGCCCGGCTATCAGAAGGTGGCCAACCCAGAGGTACATGCCCGCTTCGTGGCAGCCTGGCAGCAGCCAGACTTGCCGCGCACGCCCGGCCTTACCCTCACCGAGACCATCGATGCCGCCTGCGCGGGCAGCATCAAGGGGCTCTACGTGATGGGAGAGAACCCGGTGCTGAGCGATCCGGATCAGCATCACGTCATCGAGGGGCTCAAGCAGCTGGAGTTTCTGATGGTGCAGGATATCTTCCTCTCGGAAACCGCCCAGCTCGCCGATGTGGTGCTCCCCTCCTGCTCCTTTGCCGAGAAGAGCGGCCACTTCACCAACACCGAGCGACGGGTACAACGCATCTCCCCCGCCCTCAAGGCGCCGGGTGAGGCGCGGGAGGATTGGTGGATCATCCAGCAGATTGCCAATGCAATGGGCGGCGACTGGCGTTATCAGAACGCCCAGGAGATCACCGCCGAGATCTGCCAAGTCACCCCGCAATACGCCAGCATCCAGTGGGATAAGGTGGGTGTACAAGGGCTACAGTGGCCCTGCAACGACACGGCGCCCGAAGGCACTCGCCTGCTCCACGGCAAGCAGTTCACCCGTGGCAAGGGGGAGATGGTCGCCACCCCGTTCCGCTATGCCGCCGAACTGCCCGATGAGACCTATCCCATCGTGCTCACCACCGGCCGCCTGCTGGAGCAGTTCCACACCGGCACCATGACCCGCAAGACCAAGGGGCTCGACAAGTTGGCTGGCCCGCGGGTGATGATGAGTGTGGTGGATGCGCAGCGGTTGGGCATCAGCAACAGCGAGCGGGTGAAGGTCACCAGCCGCCGCGGCCATATCGAGCTGCCCGCCTTCGTCACCAAGCGGATGCAACCAGGTGTGGTCTTTATCCCGTTCCACTTTGCCGAAGCCCCGGCCAACCGGCTCACCATCAATGCCACCGACCCCCACGCCAAGATCCCCGAGTTCAAGGTAGCTGCGGTGCGCATCGACAAGCTGACCAGCCAACACACCTCGACACCACAGCCAGAGATGGAGATAGCCTGACCGGAGATCAGGTAACAGGCAGGATAATCCGCAATAAAAAGAGCCACCCGACGGGTGGCTCTTTGCGTTCACCAATACCACAAGCCAGATCATTATCAGCCCCCGGACGCCACTGTCAGGGCCATCCCGATACTCATGCGGTCACCTCTGGCGAGTAGCCGCAAACCGGGGTGACCGGCCAGGTGGTGGGCATTGGCGGCATGACTCTGGGGCTCCAGACAAACGAAGCCACTCCCCTCATCGGTCTGGTAGAGCATCAGGAAGGCACACTCGCTTGAAACCAGCAGCCGCTGCTGGCGGGCAGGATGGTCAAGCTCGGCCTGACCGCGCCAGCCGCTATAACAGTGGTTGAGCCACCCTTGTGGGCGAGCCCACTGGCGAAAATCGAGGTGTGGCGCCAGCCTGCTCGACCAGTCGGTCGGCAGATGATCTGCTCCCTCTTGCCAGACGCCGCTCGCCAGAAAACGGATGCGGGTCTGCTCGTCGCGCCAAAAGAAGGGGTGAAAACCCGCGCCGTAGAGACAGGGGCTCTCCCCGAGATGGGTCAGGCTGATCCGCGCCACCAGGCTCGCACCATGCAGCCGATAGTCTATCTCCGCCAGATAGTGAAAAGGGCCGCATTGGCTGGTCAACTGCAACGTCACCGAACTGGTAGAACCCGCCACCCACAGCCATGGCTGCAACCAGCCATCGCCATGCAGGAAAAAGTCGGGATCGACGGGACTTTCTGGCAAGCGATGCTCCTCCCCCCATAACTCAAAACGGTTGCCTGCGACCCGGTTGGCCAGCGGCAACATGGGAAACAGCGCGCTCTGGCCGGGATGCCAGGGCTGCGCCAGGTCCGTGTCGCGCAACAGCGGGCGCCCTTTGTCATCCTCCAGCCCCAGCAGGCAGGCCCCTTGTGCAGAGACCCGCATCCGAAGATGCGGGTTATTTAATGTGTAAACCGTCATGCCGAGGCGCTCGCCTTGGTCGGCGTCAGTTCGACCTTGCCCTGGGCCAGTTGGGCTTCCAGTGCCTCCAGCGTCACCTCTTTGGTCTCGGGCACCTTGCGATAGATAAAAATGAGACCGGCAAAACAGATAAGGCCATAGAGCAGGAAGCTGCCCGCAGCCCCCAACCCGGCATTGAGCAGCGGGAAGGTGTAAGTCAGCACGAAGCAGGCGATCCAGAGCGCCAGCGTACCGGCCGACATCGCCAGCCCACGCACCCGATTCGGGAAGATCTCCGAGAGCAGCACCCAGGTGACCGGCGCCAGGGTCAAGGCATAGATGGCGATCGCCGCCAATACCAGCAGCAGCACCGGCATCCCCAGTACGCCTGTGGCATAGGCCGCCGCCATCATGCCGTAGATGATGGTCAGCCCCGCCGAGCCAATCAGCATCAGCTTGCGGCGGCCAATCTTGTCCACCATGGGCAGCGCAATCAGGGTAAACAGCAGGTTGATTAGACCGGTGGCGACGATGGATTTGAGGGTGCTGTTGATGTCAAACCCGGCGGAAGCAAAGATCTCCTGCGCGTAGTTGAAGATGACGTTGATACCGCACCACTGCTGGAAGACTGCCAGCACAATCCCGATGATGAGGATCGGCCGCACCGAGGGTTTGCCCAGCTCCGCCAGCGAGACCTTGTGGGTCTCGCCCACCAGAGTCTGGCGGATATCGGCCAGGGTCTGCTTGGCATAGGCATCCCCGCCAATCTTGCCGAGCATGCGGGAGGCTTTCTCATACTGACCATCTTTGGCCAACCAGCGCGGCGACTCCGGCACGAAGAACATCAACACCAGAAACGCCAACGCAGGTACCAGTTCGGCACCGAACATCCAGCGCCAGCCGGACTGTCCATTCCAGGTCGCCAGAATATCGGCCTGAGTCGCATTGCTTGCCACCGGATCGGCGATCATCAGATTCACCAGCTGAGCCGCCAGCACCCCGATAACAATAGTGAGCTGGTTGATGGCCACGAACTTGCCACGCTTGTTGGCCGGACTGATCTCGGCGATGTACATGGGCGAGAGCGCAGAGGCCAGACCGATGCCGATCCCGCCGATGATGCGATAAACCACAAACAGATCGAAGTTGCTGGCCGCAGCCGTGCCCCACGCCGAGATGGTGAAGAGAATGGCGGCCAAGATCAGCGGCTTCTTGCGACCAAAGCGGTCGGCTGACCAGCCGGAGATGGCGGCCCCCAGCACGCAGCCCACCAGCGCAGAGCTCATGGCCCAGCCGGACTGGGCCGGATCCGTGATGGCAAAATAGGCCTCATAGAAGGGCTTGGCCCCGCCAATCACGACCCAGTCATAACCAAACAGCAGGCCACCGCAGGCGGCCACCAAACAGATCATCCAGATGTAGCTCATATTGAGCCCATTCGTATCCAATTGATTTTTCGTGCGTTCCATGACTCATCCTTTCTATCTTGTCGATTGTAGGGTGCAGTGGCGCCCCTCACCGTGGCGGGGCGCCGGTTTTTGTTATGAGAGTTATGAGTGGAGTGACAGCTCGCGGCAGATCAGGGCAAAGAGGTGTCCCTTGTCGTGAGCCGGGTTAAGGGTGAGCAGCTCTCGCAAGGTCTGTTCACAACCATCCCGCTGACCCAGCCCTAACAGACCGAGTGCTCTGACCAGCAGACAGTGCTGGCGATGTTTGTGCTGCGGGTCGTCATCCAGCACGATGAGATCCGGCAGTGAGACGGCGAAGAAGTCCGCCTCGACCGACTCGCCCATCGCCTGCTCGGCCCAGCCGACCATTCCTTCAAAGAGACGCTGCGCCTCCGCAACCCGACCAAGACGTGCCAGCGCCATACCCTGATAGAAGAGATAATCCACCGGCTGATCGTTGTAGTAGCGGCTGGCCCCGAGCGATCCTTGGCCGAGGCAGGCCAGTTGCAGGCACTGGGCCGCCAGACTCTGGTTGTCACAGGCCAGATGGCAGAGCGCCAACAGGTAATGGATATCGTTGTCGGTCTGTCCCACCAGACGCCCCTCTCCCAGATTGAGGGGGTAGTGCAACGCCTGTTGCAGCAACGGAATAGCCTGCTCGTGACGTCCCTGAGTCATCAACACCAGCGCCCGGCGCTGCTGATTGATGAGGTACTGGCCGGTCACCTTGCCCTCGCCCCCCTCCCAGGGGTGGAATTCGCGCAGCCGCAAGATCTCCGCCGCCGCCTCCAGCTGACCGGTGATGTGATAGAGACTGAGCAGTTCGGCGGTCAGATCATCGCGCTTGAGGGCGACCTCACGATGCGCCTCCAGCAGCGCCAGTCGCTCGGCGGGTGCCATGGCGCAGCGCTTGTGCAGCTGATCCAGTTCAAACAGCAAACGGGCATCATCCGGCTTGAGGGAAAAGGCCCGGCTCAGACACTGCTCGGCCGCCACCGGATCGCCGCTCTTGTTGAAGTGATAGATGCCAAGGTTGCGCCATGCCGGGGCAAACCCGGGCGCCTGCTCGCACACCTGCTGCCACAGTGCGATAGCTTGCGGGTAGCTGCGCTTGCTGTAGTGGAAGCAGCCCAGCAGATAGCTGGCAAACCAGCTGTGGGGCAGTTGCGCCAGCATGGCCACCTCGCCAAGGGTATTGGGGAAGCGCACCTTGCGGCCAAACGCCTGCTCGGCCCGCTGCAGCAGGGCATCCTGCGCCTCACCTTCCGGCAACAATGCAGCCTGGAACAGCAGCGGCAGGGTCTCCTCCAACTGCAGTGTTGAGAGCAGTTGCTGCGCCAGCTCGGGACGTCCCAATGCCAGCAGATCGCTTGCCAGGAAGCAGAGATTCACTCCGCGCCCGTTGCACAGGGTCCGCAGCGCCTCGAGATCGGTCGGCTGCTCACTTGCCAGCCAGCGCAGGAAGGCCAGCTGATAGTGAAGTGGATAACGGACGCGCTGCTCGTCGATATAAGCGATGGCAGCCTCCCGCTGGCCAGACTCCAGCAGCGCCAACCCTTTAAGGGCGATGGCGCCATAGTGGGTACCGTTGACCGCAAGACTCTTCTCGACAAATTGCAGTGCCTGCGCGGGATCCCGGCGCACCATGGCGATGCGGGCCAGCCCGAAGAAGCCGCTGTCGCGGCAGTTACCGCTCCAGGTCGCCTTGTAGAAGTCATCGAAGGCGGCATCGAACTGCCCCAAACGTTCCTCGATGTAGCCACGCAGCAAGCTCGCCTTGCCGCACTGGGGGTTCTTGTTGAGGCGATGGGCACGGACCAGCGCCTGATTGACGTAGGCCAGCGCCTGCTCATAGTTGGCGCGGTTGTACTCCAGAGTTGCCAGCGCCAGATTGCAGCGATAGTCGCCACGGTCTAGCTCCAGTGCCCGCAGGTAGTAATCAAAGGGCGAACGGCTGGCATGCAGATACTGCTCAAGATGCTGGCCGATGAAGTAGAGCTCGTCGACCGAGTCGAGATTGACGGCGGGCTCCGGCGCGTTAGCTGGATCCGGCAAGGCTTCGCCTGCGGGCTGATGCTCGAGATAGCTCAGGATCGGCTGGCCCTGCTCATCCAGCAGGCGTACCTGCAAGCGTCCCTCGCTGGTGATGGCCTGCGACTCAAGCCAGGCCTGACCCGGCTGCAGATCTAGCGTCTGGGTGAACAGCACGCCACTCTCATCACTCACTTCGAAACGGGCGTGGCACAGCGGCGCGATCGCGTAGGCACCGCACAACAGACCGTCCTCGCTACGCTCCAGCTTGATGGCGGCGCGGGTGTTGGCATTTTGCAGGGTGCCGAGGGTGTTGTAGGGCAGGAAGTTCTGCACAAACACCTTCTCCTCCCCCGCATCCAGCCAGGTAAAGTCAGGCTGGTTGTCGGTATAGACCCCGGTCATCAGCTCGATGTAGGGGCCGTTGTCATCGGTCAGGTTGCGATCCCAGGCCAGACCGAAGTCACAGTTGCCCCAGCTCCACTGCTTCTTGCCCGGCGAAACGTGGTGATCCGCCACGTGCAACAGGCCGCCCTGTTCGTCATGGCAATAGGCGCCGACGAAGTCGTAGTCAGACTTGTCCGCCATATAGGAGGTGGGCACCGGAATATTGCGGTAACGGGAGATATCGACCCCGGCGGAGTAGTCCACCTTGTAGTAGGTGCCGCGGGCAATGGGGAAGGCACTGACGTCGCGCTTGCCGTGGTCATAGACGGCGGTCACATCGGGCGGGAAGACGCTCTGGTGGGCATCGCCCCCTTTCACCGCCGGGTTGGACCACCAGAGGAAGTGGCGCGGCGTGTCGTTGCCGTTGAACACCTTGCCAGTGATCTCGATGAGCGCCTTGTCGGGATAGAGGGTAAACCCCGCCATCACCTGCAGACCACGCATCGGCTCCACCTCGCCGAGCCAGACGGTCTTGGCGCCACCCTCCCGCTCCGTAATGGTGAAGTCCACCGGCATGAAAGTGGTGGGTCTGTGGTGCTGCGGCCAGTTGAACTCGATGCCGCCGGAAATCCAGGGCCCCACCAGCCCCACCAGCGCCGGTTTGATCACCTCGTTGTAATAGACGAAGTCGCGATTCATCACCTTGTCGTAAGCTCGGTGGATACGGCCACCCAACTCCGGCAGCAGCATCACCTTGATAAAGTCGTTCTCCAGCCAGACCGCCTGATAGGACTTCATCTGCTTCTGGCCGGTGAGGGTGTCGATCACCCCATAGGGATAGACAGCCCCCGAGGAGCCCTGATAGACCCGCTTCTCGAGAAACATGGGGTTGGGATCTTCGGCGCCTACCTCGTAGGTCGGCAGTGAGATGGTCTCTACCCAGACCTTGACATCAGCTCTCATTAATCTCGCCTCACTCAACATTTGTTAGTAAAGTTTTCAGTGAGACCAGATTAGAATGGTTAAACCTGCATTAATTGCTGAAAGATCACGCAATACAGCAAGCGGAGTTTAGTGAAGCGATGAGCATAGGGTTGAACAACCAGAAGGTCCGCCACCACAACAAGCAGGTGCTGCTTGCCCTGCTCTATCAGCTCAAGGAGGCGAGCAAGTCCACCCTGGCGCGCCACTGCGAGCTCTCCATTCCGGCGGTCAGCAAGATCCTTGACGAGTTGGTGGCCGATGGCGCCATCAGCCACAGCGATCACAACCTCTCCCAGCGCGGCATCAATGGCGGCAGCTACCGCATTGCCAGCGGCCAGGGGGCCATTCTTTGCCTCAATATCAGTCCCACCCATCTGGAGAGCATCCTGGTGGATAACCTGATCACCCCACTGGATGAGTTCAGCGACCAGAAGATTGCCCCACAAACCCCCGATGAACTGCTGCACCTGATTGAAGCGCACTACTACCAGTACAAGCGCCGCCACAAGGGACTGGCGATCCGGCTGGCCTTGGCGGTACACGGTCAGGTCAACCCGGCGACCGGGGTATCGCAAACCATGCCGCAAGCCCCTTGGCACGCGCCAGTTGAGCTCAAGTACCTGCTGGAGGAGCGGCTGGGTTGCGAGGTGATGGTGGATAACGACTGCATCATGCTGGCGCTGGCCCAGAAGTGGCAGGACCGGGAAGGGAACGGGGATTTTTGCGTCATCAACGTCGATTACGGTATCGGCTCGGCCTTTATCATCAACGACCAGATCTACCGGGGCGCCCTGTTTGGCAGCGGCCAGATAGGCCACACCATCATCAATCCGGACGGCAGCGCCTGTGCATGCGGCCGCTATGGCTGCCTGGAGACAGTCGCCTCGCTGTTTGCCATCAAGAAACGGGCCCGGGTCTTTCTCAAACAACAAGCCAGTGCCGACAACCCGGCGCAGACTGGTGTAGAGCTGGATACCGCCCAACTGCTCACGCTCTACCATCAGGGGGATGCCATGATCCGCGCCCTGGTGGACGAAGGGGCCCGCGCCATTGGCCTGAGCCTCTACAACTTCCTCAATATCCTCAACATCAACCGCATCTGGCTCTATGGCCGCAGCTGCCACTTTGGTGAAACCTGGCTGCAAACGATCGTCAGTCAAACCGGCGCCAACCCGTTCGACTGCAGCGATGCGGTCAACGCCACCCATATCCGTTTCGGCCAGCTCAGCCGCGCCCAGCAGGTGATGGGGATTGGCTATCTCTATGTGGAGCGAGCCTTGGCAAAAGCCATGTAAAAAGGGCAGGTTTCACAAATGAAACCTGCCCTCACGATCTGGTGCCGATAAGGGGAATCGAACTCCTGACCTTCGCATTACGAAGTCAATAAACTTATGTTTAATCCTGTCTTGATAAATCCAACAAACAAATTCATTTACATTAAATTCAATGAGTTAAATACACATCAAATTCACTCTTGTCCAACGACATACAACCCTATACGATGCCAAATGTGGTACCCCATGTGGTACCCCAATACGAGGTTTTAGGATGATTTCTCAAGATCGACAAGTCGCGGCAGCAGAGCTTAAAGAAGGTGCAACCGCAACCCGATTTGCTATCAGCTCTAAACATGGTAACGGGTTATCACTCGAGGTTCGGGCCGGTAAGCAAAAACGCTTCGTGTATAGATTTAGGCTACTTGGCAAACAACAAACCATGGTACTTGGACTATACCCTGCGATGGGACTTGCTCAAGCTCGTGAGCGACATTGTGTTGCGGTGGGGCAAGTCAAACAGGGCATCGATCCCCGTCAGGTTGTTGCAGAAGCTAAACAAAAGAACGAACAGATGCTCGTGCTTGATGAACTGTTTGAGCAATGGCTTAGCCACAAAGCCAGCGTAAAACGCCGTGATGGCGTTCGATCAGAGATTAGCCTTCGAACCGTCACTGATTATCGTCGAATCTACCAAACACACTTGCAAAAGGTCCTTGGTAAATATCGAGTTTGCGATATCACCATGGCCGTCCTCCACCAACACTATCAGAAGCTACAGAAGGTCTCTCTGGAAGGGCTTCGCAAAGCAATGGGGATAATGAACCAGGTGATGGAGGAGGCTATGCGACGACAGCTTATCGAGATGAGCCCCACGTTGGCACTCAAACCCAAAGTGTACAATGCGACCCCCAATCCACCTCGAGATCGCTGGCTACCAATCTCTGAATTACGAGCCTTGTGGCATGCATTAGAAGAGGGCGTTGAAGGTGGCGGAGCGTTAACAGCTGGTGGCCGTGGCATTGCTACGACTTCTGTTCTTTCTGGAAGTGTCGCCAATGCAATTAAAATCGTCATATTGAGCGCGGTTCGTCGAGGTGAAGTGATATCGATGCAATGGGCACACTTGGATGGTGATCGCTGGACGATCCCGGAAACCAAGAATGGGCGCCCGCATGTGGTGACCTTGTCGCCTTTGGCTCAGGAAATCATTTCAGAGCAGCGAATTATAACCTCCTCTACCAGTCCATATGTGTTCGAATCCACGACGAAGCTGGGTCATGCCATCACAGGTGACGCACTTATGCGTGCCCTTGACCGGCTACAGAAGCGTAAGCTGGCTGAACTTGAGCCTTTTAGCGTACACGACCTGCGGCGCAGTGTTGCAAACTGCTGTGGAATTGAACTTGGTGCAGGACCTCTAGAGATAGAGCATATGCTGAACCACCAGATCAGTGACAAACTCCTGCGAACTTATCAGGCGGGTGCTTTACGTAACCCTGAAAAACTGAGGAGTTTATTTCTTCGGTGGGGGGATATTGTGAAACATCAAATAGCCCAACATGAAGTAGAAAAATCACCTGATGTTATGGGGAACGTAATCCAAGGGACATTCGGTAAACGCTGAGTTTTCAGCTCAATCAGACCTAAGAAGGAAACGGCCGATGGCCGCTTCCTTCTATGAGCCTGTTTAGCCTGATATGCTACGCAGCCACCTGATGGGCACATAGCTGATGCGGCGCCTTCCCTGGCCATTAGTCCTGCCTGTCAGGTGGTCTGTTGCAGGTGCTCCTGATAGACCTTCTGCCACTTGGAATGCTCAGCCTTATCGCCTCTGGCCAGCCAGAAAGCACAGATATGAGCAATACTTCGCTCGAGCCATGAAAGTATAACGCCCAAAGCTGCGAATTTAGTTTTTTAGCGTGCTTGAGTAATCCACTGCTAAATTTTGTGGATTTACTTTCATCCTTGGGCTGTTGCTAAAATTTATATTTAGATCTATTCCTTACTGGCTTGCGTTGTGCTCCCTTACCAAAAGAACGTGCTTTTTTACCATTTGGAAGGATTGTATCCACATGGGCTAAAACATCCTGCCTAAATAGAGATTCTAACTCTTCATATAAAGCATGGCTACTATTACCACCATCCATCAAATTAAACTCATACCGATCTCCAGGATAAGCAAAAACATCCCCTTCGCCGTCTTTTATGATAGTACTTTTCCAGAGCTGCCCGATCGTCTCTCTTATGTCAAGTTTATGCTCCCACCCTCGACCTAAAAACAAAAAAACATGCATGTAGTATCCTCTGACAGAGCAATAGTCCAACTTCCAAATATATCCATCTACATGCCTAAACAATCGATTTCTCGAGCAGTTTATGAAAAGCTTGCGCCGTCCTTCTACTAACTCTTCTAGCTTATCTTTGAAGCCTTCGGTTTGGGAAGCTATTTTCAATGGTTCCTTATCCAAGCCTTTTGTTTCAGGCTGTGTAGCTACATTGCTTGACTCAATATGGATGTCATTATCTTTAGCATACATATTCTCTATTTTTTGTTTGAAACCCAAGCTAAACCTGACCACATAACGAGCGTTCCCTTCCTCTTTTTCTTTTACGTAGCCAAATATGGATTTAATATTTTGCTCAACATTAAATGCTCTCACCCTTACACTTTCTTTATAGCTATTCGAGTCAAAGACAACGTTAAGAAAGCTTACCAACCCACCAATAACATCATCTGAGTAATATTCATTGAAATCAGTATCGCAACCAATTGACAGCCTATGAAACTTTATAGCTTTAATAAAGTATGGCACTGCAGGGTGCACATTGAAATGCCTCTCAAAATCTTCATCTGAAATAAATGCATTAATATTTGATGAAATTAGCTTTCTAAGTATTTTTCTAATCTCTTTCTTCTGTACCGCACTATACACAGGCAATAAATCTTTTTGACTTGCCATTCTATCCTTTATTAGTTCGAATGCTTTGTTAACACTCTGCTCATCTTCCAAATTACTTATTTCAAAAATCCGCCGACCAATCATAGGCAAGTGGTAATAACTGTATTCTCGAATAGTCCCAATATATCTAAGCAACATGAAAATTCGCTCAAAGAAATCAGCGTCACCCGAAACAACCCGACTTTTTTTCAGGTAATGGCGTCTATTCACCCCAAGAGATTTTATAAAACGAAGTCTATAGTCATCAATTTCAGATGTTTTGAGCATAAAACCTCTACTGATCGTAGCTGCAATATGGGCATATGTCCTATTTCTTTTAGCTGCTTTCAGTAGGGAGTCACTATATTCATAAATTGAAAACTTTTTAAGTATCTCTTCTGTTTCTCCCTTATCTACCTTCCTCCTTTCTTCTTTTGCTATCACATCAATTTCGTCAGTCATGAGTATTCTCCTTTTACGTCACTAGCTGTGATGATGAATTACTTGTCTATCAAATAACCATAACTCCGGCTGAATATCACGATAAAAATGCAAAGAAGCAAATGGTGGACTTCTAGATGTCCGCTTCGCACACTTAGCTACAAATCACGGTACATAACCATGATCACACTTAACATGGGAAGTGACTTTGCATGGCAAAGCGAAGCTCATCTGAATTTTCACTCATTCTCCATGGGCTATGTGCATGCTCCTACCTATGGCTACTACTCCGGCTATCGCTACCTATGTGCACCGAGAGGGTGACCATTCCAAACCATAGAAAGTTACCAATATGAAGGCACATACTTGTATTTGGCATCATGACCACTCAGCTCGCTGAACTACCATCTTTTTTTTCACTGGCCCGCTCTTCTGATGAAACAACCCACTACATCATCAGGAGTACACCATGAACAACACCATCAAAGTCCTGCGCATCAAAGACCTCATCAACAAGATTGGCATGGCCAGGTCTACTATCTATGACTGGCTTAATCCCAAGTCCCCTCGTTATGACGAGACATTCCCCAAACCCTTCAAGATAGGTCAGTCCTCTATTGGTTGGTTTGAACACGATGTTGATAGCTGGCTTATTCATCGCAGCCAGTCTTGAATGCTCTTTTTTCATCCCTAGTGAGCTCCATAACTTTCAGTGTTATAAATCATATCTTGATAGGTTAATGGGTTAATAAAATAGCCATTTCTTCTTATATATGTTTTTTTGGTATTTTTGTAGGTGAGGTAGGCATATCGCGTTTAGGTTTATTTATTATTAAACATTACTTCTATTCAATACTATTCCTGTGCTATGTACAGTCCCCCATACCCCCCAATAACCATTACCACTATCGCGTACCATTACACCACTCCCATGTGGTGGTCATGCTACCACCAGCATAGTTAGCCAATACTACTCCACCAATCGCCCCTATATACGCGTGTGTCTATCACACAGCGTAGGGTTACTCTTGCCTAAGCGAGGCCATCATGTTTAATACCGTTAGACTCTTGGATATCCTGTTCCTATCACGAAAACTCCAGCATACGACTTTCCCAGTCGTAATCGTGGCATACACCCCTGCCCGCGAGTTGCATATAGATTGCCTAGACCACTCATTATCGAAGTGCCTCTTTAGCGTATTGGAGACCGTACGTGATTATTTCTACTATCATACCGAAATATCCTCAGCCCACCCTACCATAGAATTATTTCTGACACATATGCGAGCAGTGCCTAAGTTACATCTCGCAAGGATGCCCTCCCTCGATAGCCAGACAGTCCATAAGCTGGCCGATGCTATAAATAATGCTCTGGGAGCCTTCCTAAGTACGTCCAAGCACCAGATACACCGTAAGCGCCTAAATAACTTACGGCGTGTTGAGAAACGCAATCAGCACAGCATAGCGACCTATATCAACAGTCTATTCTCTCAATATTCAAAATTATTATTCATTCGTTTGGATATTGGGTATCGTGAGGCCCACTACCATCGATTAACTGCGGATAATACCACCCATGACTTACGTCATTACCTGAGCGTAATACAGAGACGATTCAAACATCTGGTGGGGTATATCTGGAAGATAGAATACGGTATAGAGCGGCGTTTTCATTTCCACCTCACCTTTATATTCAATGGGGCTAAGCATCAGCAGGATGTCTCATTGGGTAAAGCCTTGGGGAAGCTGTGGGAGACAATCACCGATGGGCGGGGGAACTATTACAACTGCAATAGCCGTCGAGTCCAGTACCAGGAATGGGGGACTGATGGGATAGGGATGGTGCATTACGCTGATACCGATAAGCAGGCGCTACTACTGGGGGCTCTGGGTTATCTTACCAAACCTGATGAGCTGATATTGGCGACTCTCCCAGCTGGCCGCCGTACCTTTGGCCGCATGGAGAGAGCGACAGCCCGTTCTCGCGGAGGGAGGCCACGCAGCATTTATGGTCCAGGGGTCATTCAGTTAGCCAACTGATACAGCCCTCTAAGGAATCTTGGATTCAGATTGCCCTGAGAATGATGGGAGTGTGATGTTTCGCACCCTATTCCCGAATGATATTCAATAATCTGGATATGATCGCCAACTGGGCAGGTTGGTCGGCTTTAACAATGGTTAATAACAATGGAGATTACATGTTACTAAACGCTGAGCGGAAAAAAGCACTACAAGATCTTGAAACTGCTGAAAAGCGCTGCAAAGCCTACGTCGTGCTGGCCCAGAGAGAGATCACGTCTCTCTATGAGTGGCGCGCCAAATGCAGTAAAGAGTTGATTACTCGAGTGGAAAGTTATATCAACAGGATGAAGAATACCCCCATCGAATTAGATAAATCATTCGCAGAATTCAAAGCTGAAATCGTTGAATTTGATGACGTCGTCGAAAAGCTTGAGATGGAATATAACAAATCACATGTTGGTAAGGGTACTGCTGCTGTTGGGATTGCTGCCGGTGCGGGCTTCGCAGCCTTTGCACCCACAGCAGCTTTGGCCGTGGCAACTACATTTGGTACAGCATCTACAGGAACTGCTATAGCAACGCTAAGTGGTGCTGCGGCGACTAATGCAGCTCTAGCTTGGTTGGGAGGTGGTGCCCTTGCTGCAGGTGGTGGTGGCATGTCTGCTGGTGGAGCACTGCTGGCACTTGCTGGGCCACTGGGGTGGGGGATAGGGGCGGCTGGAATTGCAGGCGGCGCGTTACTAGCTCGTAACAAAAACAGCAAGATTATCGAAGAGACTCGAAGCGAAGAGCGTAAATTACTTGCTCAATGTAGTGAGCTCAATGTTGTCCAGACCACAGTTAAAAAAATGGTTTCGCTTACCTCCGAGCATTATCACGGTACCGAAAGCATTATCGACGTGCTAAGCAAGACTGCACCTCACGACTACAAAGACTTTGTCCCTAGCCAAAAGCAGCAACTTGCCTCACTTATCAATCACATCAACTCGCTGTCTCAGCTAATCAACAAAAAGGTTAAGTAATGGTAGTGAAGCATGCTGAGCCAGTGAAGGATCAAGTGACAGGGATTGTTGTTGATCAACTTAATCAGATGAACCAACAAGCCATGAATATCCAACTTAGCGCACAGCACATTGCCTTTGAGGTGGCGACAGAGCAAATGCAGAAGGTGCGGGTTTTCATTGCCAACCCCAGTGGCATTCTTGGATCGATGTCCACTAAGCATGGTGAAATTGCCGAGCAGGTCGAAGTGGGTGTGCGCAATGCTCGCCAAGCTATTGAGGAACGACTGCAAGACGAGTCATTGCTTAAGGCTACGTTCGAGGGGGTTGGTCGTACAGCCCCTGTGGACTACATGATCGATAACATTGCTGTGCAGTCGAAATTCATAAACGGTGCCAAAGACAATCTCGATCATGTCCTCAGACACCTCGACAAGCACCGAGAATTTGGCCGCACGGATGAGATTTACCACATACCAAAAGACCACTGGCAAACTATTCGTGATGTTCTGGATGGCAAGCCAGTTGATGACTTGAATGAAAAATCTATCAGGGCAATCCAAGAAAAAGTCGTGGCCATGGAGCAGGCTACTGGACGCTCGTTTGATGACCTAGTCCGCCCTGGAATATCCGATTACCGTGACGTGCAACTAGGGCGAATTGAGGACACGCTGGATAAGTATGATCAGGAACTTGCGGATCAAAATCAGCAAAAGAAAGCTGAGATTGTTGATGACCACCGGCCATCACTCCAAGGCGCGGCAAATGCTGCAATGATAGGAGTCGCAGTAGCTGGAGTGGTGACTTTGGGTACAGGGATCTACAAGAAATACTGTGAAGGAAGGAATATTTTCAAGGGGGAGCTCACAAAGAGTGATTGGCAAGAACTTGGTATAGATACGGCCAATGGTGCTCTAATCGGAGGAGTGTCTGCAGGAGCAATCTACACGCTAACAAACTTTGCCGGTATGGGAGCTCCTTTTGCTAGCGCTCTGGTCACAGCGGCCAAAGGTGTTGGAAGTCTAACCCTGTCACTACAAAGGGGGGAAATTGATATAGAGCAGTTCACCGATCTGGGTATGATTGTGTGTGCAGAAGCCGCAGTTGTTGGTGCCATGACAGTAGCTGGCCAAGCAGTCATCCCGATCCCAGTACTCGGTGCTCTTATCGGTTCAATCTCAGGAAAGATGCTAGTCACTGTTGCCAAAGGTATGAGCGACAAAATGATCGCTGAAATAAATCACAAAAAAGAAGCCTTTATTAGACGGTTAAGCGAGATTGAGCAACAAGCTTTGGCGCGCATCATGGCTGAGTTTGACGCGCTGGGTGATTTGACAAAGGCCGCCTTCAATATACAGACCAACCAACAACTCCTATTGGCTAGCGTCGAACTGGCCAGAGCGTATGGAGTCAATGAAGCACTCATCATTGCAACTGAGGACGAGCTCGATAGCTTCATGAATGCCTGACTAATGGGCCACCAAGAAGAGTGGCCCCCTTATTACCGCGAGATGATCGCCAATTGGTTGGAGATCCAATCATGGAGCTGACTTGGTGCCGTGATCGCTGTTTCTAGCGCAACGCGTTTACTGCAACACTCCACCTCGGGGTATTCCTGCGCTTGGCTAGTCCAAGTGTCATGGTTAGCCCAAGGGTGATCGCCCTCTATCGCATCCCAGCGATACAACGCATCTTTTGTAAAACGATATAGATGCACTTCTAACGAAGAACTGCCGGTGTGGGGGTCGTAATCCGTTGCTTCTGGTGCTGCCTCGTTGAATGCATCATCAATATTCAAGCGAAAATAGAGTGCGATATCCCCTTTCTGAGCATGTTCGGCCCCACGGCCACGCTGGTAGCAGTAATAAGACCGAAAAAGTGGTAAGAAACTCCAGGGAGCGCGAGCCGAAGGTTTGGAGGTCGCCCTGCCAACGCCATCACCCTCCGCGTTCCCCCAGTAGCAAAAACGGGCATCTGCAGCCTCACTGGCCAACTTATCCAGTTGTGGCAAGATCCGTTCATAAAAACCTTCGATCAGACGATGAGCATGTCTGACTTGAGCGATAAGGATCTGTGCTTGGGATACGTCCATCAGTTATCTCCGACTTAACGCCAATATTGAAGTTGTTCGAGACCAGCCGCAGGGTCAATAGACTTGGACATCTCCACCATCGGCTGCCAATCTGGAATCATTGGTGCCATCCCGAACAACTCGAATGCATTCTGCCAATCGCGCAGGATCGCTTTGTCTTGGCGTGTCGAAAAATGCGTGTTCTGTCGAAGCCAGTTCAGGAGGGCCTCCCATTCGCAGGCTGCCATGGGCTCAAACCTTGTTGGCAACGCAGATTGTGCAAGCACGGCTGGCACCACATTGCCCAACGCGATGAAGTAGATCTTCTTGTGCTTGGCATACGCCTTGTCGCGCTGCACAGCATCTATCTGATCCCGCCATTGTTGACGAGACTGTGTACCGCCAAACGGAGGCTTCACTTCGATGACAAATAGCTCTCGCTTGAAATGAAGAACAACATCAGGCTCCACTTTATGTGCACTGGAGTTCTTCAAATGCGGCCATAATTCCAACTCCTCAAAACCGGACAACTCAACAGATCGCCCAATCATAAACGCCAATAACGCAGAGAGGGCGCCATCAGAAAGATAAGGAACACGGCCAAAAAATGTGGCAGTCAGCAGATCTTCACTACGCTGAAACACATCACGCCAACGCAATGACTCTTCTTTCAACCCAATGCGGCCCGCTTTGCTGCTTAAGATTGCCTGTAACACAACGCCTCGGAGATAAAAAACAAAAGCGCATAACGATTTACCGGCCGATATCAACTATTGCCGGACGGGTCACGGTTATCGCTCCGTGGTTCGATTGAAAAGGATCTCAGTTATATATCATTAAGAGACACCAACCACATATCGCTGTGAAGCAGCTTGGGAGCGCCATTACGGCCTCCCAAGTCATCGGGTGTCAGTCAGTCACAGATGCGCACTGCGAGCCATTAAGACGCCAGTCGCGCCACCAGCTTATCTACCAACTCCAGCACCAGCGCTCTGTCCGTTGTATCGAGCTTGGCCAACTGCTGGCTGAGCACAATGCCTTGTTCGGTGGGGCGGTTGCTGGTCTCACGCAGAAAGTCTGCAAGCTCACAGCCAAACAGCTGAGCCAACTCTGCGAGCCGCACGACGGTCGGCACCACGAGGCCTCGTTCCATCCGGGAGACGGCTTCCATACCTATCTTCAAATGCTCTGCCACTTGCTCCTGAGTCAGCCCCGCCTGCTGGCGTTGCCGTCCAATCGCTTTGCCCACGCTCTTGGCCAGCGCTTCAGAGTTGATGTTTGTCATACGTCCTCCAGTCAACCCTGATAGTTGACTATGGACTTTTATTGACATTAAGGACCCTTTGCGATGAGGATCACCCCATTAGATCTAATCCAGTGAAATAGTTACCCCAACATCGAAAGGAGTTCGACACGACTTAACCTCAACCCATCCCCTTGGTGGCATTTGGCTATCAGCCAGCACCACCATTAACCCATTACGTTTACACCCGTTCGCCCGACAGGCTCGCCTCGTCGGTCAGGTATCCTTTTGCCATTTTTATTAAGGAGAAATCATGAATCGCACACTGCTTTATCCCTTACTGCTGGCTTGTGGCCTATCACTGAGCGCTTGCGATACAGCATCCGCTAATAGCCCAGAATTCAGTCTAGACGTGGAATACACCGCGATTGGGCGGCCTCAGATAGTCGTCACCTCGCTCAACGATCAAGTCACCATTCAAAAAGTGCTGATTAATGGCGGCAAGAGTAAATGCCGGGTGATGCTGCGCAGTGACTTGATGGGGTCGGTGGGAGGAACCTATTTCCCACTCAAGCTCAATTACACCGAAAGCTGGCGGCTGGTCATGACCGAGCCGTGCCGATTGAGGGAGGTCACCCTCTTCACCAATCTGGGCAATGCCTCTTACACCATTGAATAAGTCGTCTGGAGAGTGACATGACAGAAAAGATCAAACTGGCACTGTGGTGCACATGGTTAATGTTGTTTGCCTTACCGGCCTGGGCCGCACCTGAATTCACGGTGCCAACGGTCACTAAGCGGGTACCGGCCAACATTGAGGGCACCCTAAATTTCGCCAGCATGCAGTTTTGGATAGAGACCTCGAAAGGGGAGCGCATCATGCTGATGCCGCTGGATGAAGATGAGCCGAGGCTCATACCCAGTGTCAGCCAGCCGGTTTCCCTGAACGGTTTTATGCTCACCTATTCAGATGGCAGCCGTTACTTCGAGCCCTCCTTTGCACCTGCGTCAGCTGCATCAAGTACCACGTCATTTACCATCGTGAAAAATGACGATGACAGCATCGAGATCCGGCATGGGGGTGAAGTGCTGCTGCGCACCGATGAATATGACGCCATCAAACTCACGCACCGTTTGCCGCAGGCCAACGGGCAGGCGGTCTTGTTTGAGCTCCACAGTGGCGGAGTGGCATGCCCGGTGCTCTACCAGTTGGCTGTCGCTCAGACTGGTGTGCTGACCATGCTTTCACAACCCTTTGGTACCTGCAGCGATGAAGGCAAGCTGACCCCCGAACCCAACGGTTTCACCCTCGACTTGCCCGGCAATCTTGGTCAGCGCTGGGTATGGGATGCCAGCAGCCTGACGCTGCGCAAGCAGTCCTGACCACCAGCCACTACATATTCACCACCATCAGGGCACCTTCGGGTGCCCTCTGTTTTATGCAGCATGTTATTTAAGGAACGGTTCATGCCATTACCGCAATCAGGGGACCACCTCGTTTCCCCCCGCACCGGTTACCAGCACCACGGTCTCTATCTAGGGGACCATCAGGTCATCCACTACCAGGGGGTCAGTGCCGGTATACATTCCGGTCAGATAGCTATCACCACGCTTGCCGAGTTTAGCCAAGGGCGGGGCTATCGCATCCAGCACCACAGTGCACGAGCTTTCAACCGGGAGGAGAGTATCGACCGTGCTTACTCCCGTCTTGGAGAGGCGCACTACAGCACGCTCTTTAACAACTGCGAGCACTTCGTGCTCTGGTGTATCGAGGGCTTTCACTACAGCAAGCAGATTAACCAGCTGATTGCCACGGGGTGTATCGCACATCAGGCGCTTCGCACAGTGGCTCGGCAGCCTACCCTTGCGGCCCTGCCAGGCATGACCACCAGCACGGCACTGAATCCGTCAGCAACGACTGTGGTGACCGCCGCAGTCGGTACGTTGCTGAGTAGCTCGGCCACCTCGCTGGCGGCACCCTTGGCTGCCACCTACGGCCTCTACCGCGCCTGGCGCTGGTTCAGGGATTGACGGGCCCCACATTCGATACGAAAGGACACATCAAGATGACCATGCCATTTCACTTGGCAGGGATGGCCCTGCCGATTTCGCCCGAGCTGCCTGACTTACTGCGCAGCGTCGTGCGGGAACAACAACTCGACCTCACCGACCTCTCGACCCTGACCTTCAACTTTCGCAGCCCCGCCTACAGTGCCGAGACGGGTGGCGTCCATCCGGTAGAGCTGCGGCTTATTCGGGGATTGCACGGCTGGGTCTTCGATTACATCACCGACTTCAGTTATCAGGGAGTGGGCCAGGATGCCGAGCTCTGCAAGGAGCTCGACTTCAACCTCTCCTGCGACGAGCATTACCTACAAGGCTGGGGGCCACTGCCCGGCGTGGAAGCGCGGGAACTGTTCGCCCTGTGGCAGAGCAATTTCATGAGCTACGCCCAGTTGGGGTATTTCTCCGTTACGGTCAGTGGGGATTAGGAGGTGTGTGATGACTAACGGACTGCCGCTCTCTCACTATTCACGCCAGTGGCTGGGACTGGTCGCGGCTAAAGCTAAGCTGCTGCCGATTCGCCAGGGCGAGCGCTGGTTGCTGCACCTGACGCCTTGTAGCAAACATGCACGCACCGTCACGCTACATCTGCGCTGGTCTGGCGTGCAGTGGCAACTGCTCTCCCTCACCAATGCCGAGGATTGGCGCACCATGAGTCAGCATGTCGATGAAATCTGCGTGAACCCCACTCGTCGCTGTTTCTGGCGCTGCCAAGCAGGACCTGTCCCGCTCTCTGAGCAGCCCCGCGTGCTGGGGAGCTTTTTGAACGACCTGCAGCGTAGCTGCATTCATCACGGCTATTGCGTGGAGAGTGACCCCTTACCCCAAGAGGAGGCACATGATGCCCAAACAACCGATCGCCGTTGAGCTGGAAGCCATCAACCGAGAGGGAGAAACGCAGGTGGTGCGTGACAGTAGCCTAACCGTGCAAGGCTACAGCGTCTATCTGCGGGCTGTGGAGGCCAGCGGGCTGGCCTTGGCTACCTAGGTTGCTGACCACGACGCCATTGGTCCTGCCTATGAGCTGGCAGAACGGCTGAGCGTTGCGCTCGCTATCCCGCTCACCATGCTGGTCCCCGAACCACTAATGCCGGTGAAGCAGGAACCCACCGCCAGGGAAGGCGCCACCACCACGGCCAACTGAACACCCCTCATAGTGAACCAACAACCTCTTTGCCTTTAACCCCGACATGCTTCCTGTGTGCCGGGGTTTTGCTTATTTGGAGACCCACCATGCATTACTACAAGCTCAAAGCCGGGGAGTGCCCCGGCACTTATGTCGTCACTGAACCCGTGACCGAACAAGACCTGCTGCGTATCGCCAACCAAATTGCCCGTAAGCGCTTGGCCAAAGGCACCGCCATTACCAGTACTACAGAGGCCGCAGAGCGACTGCAAACCCTGCTGCAAGACCGGGAGCATGAAGTGTTTGGCGCACTGTTCCTTGACTCCCAGCATCGCGTGCTGGCTTTTGAGGAGCTGTTTCGCGGCACCCTCGACAGTGCCAGCATCTACCCACGGGAAGTGGTCAAGCGGGCCTTGCTGCTTAACAGCGGGGCCATTATCGCGGTGCATAATCACCCCAGTGGTGACCCGGAACCCAGCTACTCTGACCGGGTCTTTACCCAAGCCCTCAAAGAGGCCTTGGCGCTGGTGGATGTCCGGTTGCTTGACCATCTGGTGGTCGGTGCTGTGGGCGTGGTATCCCTGAAAGAGAGAGGTCAGCTATGAACTTGGTCCCAGGCACATCACACCTCACCGCCCTCGATATCCTCCTCGAGCTGCGCTTTTGGCTGGCAAACAACGTCTAGATGCAGGCAGATCCCGCCATCGTTGCCCACTGCCTAACGGCTACCAGCTCACCCAGGCTGACTGCATCGAGGTCATTGATTTGCTGCTACATCAGCTGCGCGATTAGCCAATCCGGATCATCAGGTCCAACGCCATCACCCACAAGGCCACCTCACTGCAGGTGGCCTTTTGCATTTCAAGGAACTATGCCCATGTCTGCCTTCATGATCGATCGCAAGGACTACCTTACCTTTGCCGTACAGTTACACCGCTTTTGCAATGCCCCGATGCCACCGCACTACACCCTGGAGCTACTGCGCACCCTCTGGTGGAACTCACCAATGGAGGTCACCAGTACCTGGGCGTGGCGGGTAGACCGGCTGGTGCGGCTGATGATGATCGCCAACCGGAGGGCAGTCTGGCATCGCTATCAGCTGGGGCGTCAGGAACCACGTCAGCACCGCTCTACCAAGCTCAGTCCGCTTAAACCGGCCCACCGTTACCACCAAGCACCACTCACCGATGCCGAACTGGTTGCCCTCTACAAATTTACCTGCTGCGCCCTGTACCAATCGAGCGAATGGACCGGGAGTCCTGAGCAGGCACCTCGGCTAGTGAAGGTGATACAGCAGTTGCAGCAAGCGCTGGCGCAAGACGTGCTGACACGGCTGTCACTGTGGGACCAAGCCCTTTGGGGAGAGATGTGATGAATATTTCCATCACCCTGACCATGACGACTTCACCACCGGACGGTACAGCCCATATAGCCCAACGCATTGCCGATGACATGGCTCACCTGCATCACCATCTAGGGGATGGGGTCAGAGATGAACTGGGCATCAGCATCAGTTACCTCGTCGAACAGTTTGCGCTACTGGCAACGGCTTACCGTTTACCTGCAGAAAGGGAGAAACACCCATGATCGAATTTACCGACAGTTTTAGCCAGGCCGCAGTCGCGGAAGGCATATGTGCCCATCCAGCACTCGCCAAGCTCATCAGTCAGCAGTTGATGCTGCCGGGCTTTGCCTATGCCCACGATGTAGAGGGGCGGCGTATTGGTGGCCCGCTGGTGGCCCCCAACCCGGTGCTGCACAAAACCTCGCTCTTTGTCAGCCCACGGGATATGCGTGAGCACCTGCCACGAGAGATTAACTTCGCCCGCTTTCGCTGCGCCTGTAATGCAGCGGGTCAGCCGGTCGGTGAGTGGCAACGGGTAATTGTCGGGGCCTACGTCAACCACGGTAGTAATGACAAGCCGGATTGGAGTAGTCACACCTGAGCCACGGCCACCAGCACACACAAGACCCCATACAGCCCCTCACACCGAGGGGCTGTTTGCATTTGAAGGAACCCCAACCATGCATGACTTACGTGATTACAACACCCTGACCGCTCAGCAGCTCACCGTTGCCATCGGCCAGCTCAACCACAACACCGCACCGAAGATAATGACCCACCTCGCATTGCGGGCTAGGCAGTCGCCCCCGCTTGGTAATGGCCGTAGCAGAGCCAAGACCCTCAAACTGCTGCGCCGGGTCAAGAAAGCCCGCAAGGCGGGGCGTATCCCGTTCGAGCTCACCGTAACGGGTTGCCGCATCGACCGGGGCAGCCATCAGGCTGACCGTTACTACTACGACCGCACGCTACTGGCTCAAGGTTGGCAGCAATACGATACCGAGGATGACGCGTGGTATTTCGGCATCTGGATTAACACCGAGAAGCTGGAGACCTTTACCTACGCCGAAGGGGATACCAGCCATGTGATTGCGCCAAACGTCGAGGCGTTTCGTGCCGAGCTGGCGCGGCTCTACCAGTACTACCCACAAGCCCCGGCGTTTATCAGCATCGACCCGAAGGCGGGCGTTGTGACCCACCACTTTGAAGCCAAACCGGAGGTGTGACATGGCGAAAAACATCACCATCCGGGTGCTAGGCAAACATCCGCAAACCGGCGAGCTCACCACCTTCGAACTCAAGGGCCAGCGCATGGATATCGACATCGGTGGCCAAGCCGTGCCCTTCCTCATTCACGGGAGGGGCATCGGCACCTCACTCACCCATATCCCGAGTGGCTATCGCATAGCCCTGCTCGGCGGCTGGCTCACCGCGCGTTACGCCATACCTGAGAATAAGCCCAGCAGAACAGCCTGTGCCCAGATGGCCATAGACCGGCTCGTGGCTCAATACGGCTCGCTGCACCTGCTGGACCGACTCAACTGCAAGCCGGTTATCAATGAGACAGCTGACTGCGCTCGTTGACGCCCCTGAATCTCGCTCATCCACAAACAGCATAAAGGGCCAGCCCTCACAGGCTGGCCCTTGGCATGATTGGAGTCACCGAACATGACCCGTCTTATCACCGGGCTCGAGGTGCATCGCTATGCCCCCGAGCTTAACAAACTGCATCTGCGCAACCGGCAGACGTTACCCGTTCCCGGCATCACCACCATCAAAGAGGCCAAAGCCCGTCTGTTTGGCCGCTGGCAGCCGGGGCATCAGGTGACCATCACCGTGAGCCATCCCAACTACATCAATCTCTCCCGGCTTTACCGGGGACGACTAGCCAGCCTGACCGACCTCCCTGGACACCTGACCAGACTACGCCAGCGCCACAACGTGCCTGGCACCCGCATCGACATTCAACTGAGGTATCGCTAATGATGACCACAACCCATCCCACATGCTCTGCTACACAGCAACCTGAGGCCCCAGCTCTCACACCGCTCCCCAGCATTTGCTGGGGTCTGCCGCGTGATATCTCGCCACGCTTTGGTGCTCGTCTGATACAGAGTCGCTACCGGCTCGATATTCTATCCGATCGGGCCAGTCTGATAGGTGAATGGAGTGAGGCGCAGATAGCCAAGCTCGACCTGGCTTTCCCGGAGATCATCAAAGCTCTGGAAGCCAAGCTGCTGACCGGCGAACTGGATGCCCAACGTCAGCACTGCATCACTATCCAGCACAGCTGCTTTACCTGCGAAGCCGATACCCTTGGCAGTCACGGCTATGTCTACATCGCGATTTATCACGCAATAAGTGCGGACATCACGCACTGCGCCAAGGCGTGATCGCATTCCCACTGGTGGCCACATTAACACCGTGGTTATGATTCACTTCTGACTCACCCAACTAAGAGAACTGCTGATCACCTATTACCACATGCCTCTGACTAACTACGCCAAGAAAACTCTGACAGCTTGAACACAACCAACTAACCCAGCGTTTTCCCCTTCACTAAATACCTCTCCAACCCTGCCGCACCCCACGCGGTGGGGCGATGGCGTATGGAGCACCATCATGTTGCATCACAAACTGATCGCCGGGGAGCACCCCGGCACCTATCTCCTCACCGCTCTGGTTAACGAAGATGAGCTGTTGACGATCGCCAGCCAGACTGATCTCCAGACATAGGCAAAGAGTACGGTTATTATCGATGAATATTTGTTACAGTAGGAATTGTAAGTGCGATAGAGGTCATAACCCTTCTTCGCCTTCATTACGGATTAAACATATTAAAGTATAAGTCAATATCAAAGGGATATAAAATGGGCAACACTAATAAAATTGACATGCTAAACCAAAAATTTCCTATGGTCGGTTTATCTGCTGATTGGATATTCCAGACATGGTTAATAAATGGAAGTATAAACAATGGGACCGTTATCTTTGAAAATGAGGACAGAGAATGCTATGAAGTTATTGATTTCTATTATAAAAACGAAGACCGCCATGAAAGCATATTATATTCAGGGGGGTTAACAGATGTTATAAATTATTCCATCCACATCCTAAAAATTTCTTTCTAAAAACAACATGTTTTTTCATACAGATGGAATTTTCAAAGATATTATAAATGCGTAACCATTACAATAAATTCACAATAAATTCCAAGTTGCTATCAATCTTCCAAATTAATCGTGCGAAAACATGGCGAAAGCAACGATGTAAAGCCCCCAATATACATCAAGCTGGGCGAATACCTACCAGCTTAGCTCAGATAGATAATTTAACACTCGGTAGTAAGCAAGTCATAGCGATGTTGTACCAAGAAAGCCTTCATAAGGTCATGGCACCGACGCCATGTATCATAAGGAACCGATTGAACAGCCTTCTCCGGCATACATCCGATGCTACCAGCCCCCGCCATGAGCCTTACACAAGGCTTTTTATCGACAAGAGCCACGCTTTGGCTTCCCGTTCACGCATCTTCCTGGTATCTTTGTTAGCTGATCAAAAACACAGTATTAGACCATGAACACCGTTTTATCACCGATCCCAATTATCGATTTATTTGCTGGTCCAGGAGGACTAGGCGAAGGATTCTCTTCACTTAACGAAGGTTCTTCCTTCCAGATTATGGTCTCTGCAGAGAAGGATCCTGTTGCTCACCAGACTCTAAGACTCAGGGCTTACTATCGATTACTCAAAAGCAATTTTCCTGATGGACTATCAGATTACTATCAGTTTTGCAATGGGAAATCACCTAATCCTTTCACTGAGAGAACCTATGAGTATTGGGAGCGAGCAAATCATGAAGCGATGTGTATTGCTATCGGTAGTGATAAGGGGAATGCAGCCCTTGACTCTGCAATTACAACTGCATTAGGCAATAAGGATTTACCATGGGTTCTCATTGGCGGACCTCCATGCCAAGCATATTCTCTTGCTGGGCGCTCGAGAAATAAAGGTAACTCTAACTATATACCCGAAGATGATTCTAGGCACTTCCTATACTTGGAGTATTTAAGAATCATAAAAAATAATAAACCAGATATTTTTGTCATGGAGAACGTGAAGGGTATTCTTTCATCAAAAATAAATGGCGGTTTAATTTTTCATCAAATTCTAAGAGATCTTGCAAATCCTAGCATGGCATTGGATAAAAAAGATAATGGCTTACGATATAATATCGTATCTCTTGTCAATGATGAAATATTCATGGATGGTGATGATCCACAAAAAATAGATGCAACTAATTTCATTATTCGCTCCGAAGACTATGGAATACCTCAGGCTCGTCATAGAGTAATTCTACTCGGTATCAGAGACGATCGTTTCAGCCATAATTTACCTAAGCTAAACAAAGAGAGTCGGATTACAGTTAATAATGCTATTGGTAATCTGCCTCCATTACGCAGTAAATTAAGTCGAGAAGAGGACTCTGCTGCTGCATGGGAACAAAAAATCCGAGAAGGATTAAAACTGCTTGCAAACAATGCAATTAAAGAGTCCAAACTCACTTCAGAGCTGATAGATAATATTCGTAAAACAGCTGATTTTCTTCAGAACGTTGATACAGGCTCTCTCCAATATCCAAGAGAGAAAAATGAAGGTACCACTGGTATTAGTGAACTTGACAAATGGTTCAATGATGACCGACTTAAAGTTTGGCTGAACCACGAAACCAGAGGTCATAGAATTGATGATTTGATTCGATACGGATTTGCTGCATGTTTTGCTAAAATAGAAGGAAGATCGCCAAAGGGGCACAAAGAATTTTGTCTTGACTCCTTAGCTCCAGCGCACAAGAATTGGGAAAGTGGGCATTTTTCGGATCGGTTCCGAGTTCAACTTTCTAATGCACCTTCTACAACAATTACAAGTCATATATCTAAAGATGGGCATTACTTCATTCATCCTGATCCGACACAGTGTCGCAGCCTCACAGTAAGAGAAGCTGCTCGTTTGCAAACCTTTCCTGATAATTATTTTTTCCAAGGTGGACGAACTCAGCAATATCATCAAGTGGGTAATGCAGTGCCGCCCCTATTAGCAAACAAAATAGCTCGTTTGGTGTTAGACATTTTGCAAAAATCTTCTACTTATAGAAGCTGATATCTTAGATGTCTTATCTGTGTCAGAAGTATATAAGAAACCATAACACTATGGCTTGGTAAGCCCAAGCCATAGTGTAAGGATTAATACGATAAATTTAATTAACCTATGCGATGTTAAATATTAGGAGCAATTTAATTCTGGAATATCTACTCTTGGCTGAGAAAATGGACGAGAGAACATAATCTCCCTACATTCAGGCCGCTTCGCCCACTCTGAAATCATTCGCCCGTTTGCAGTCGCATGAAGCTGTGCATTCACCTCGTCTGACCATATTTCAATCTGCTCGAGAAGTTGCGGCGATACAGTCTGGGTGGACCAAATACGCTCCAGACTCAGACGCTCACCAAGCTTCAGGGACACAAGAGAGACTGTATATGCAATCACGTTCGCTTGGAATGCTGCAAAGCGTGGGCGTATTCTACGCTGCGCTTCCTTGAATAAAATGACTTGAGCAATGATGCTCTTATACTCAGCAACATCAGTCAGCCCCCTAGCCTCGCCAGCTGCATTAATAATATCCATGAACGCTTTGAAGTTCTTTTGGCCTCCTAGACTCACCAAGTCTGGTCGCTGCATCCAAGCACTTTGATATTTTGCAAGATCCGTTTTAGTAATCTTGCGAGTTGATGGTATACCTTCCTGTATACGCTTGATACCAGCTGGTGTTTTACCTTCACGTTCAAGCATCACTTTGTAGCTGCCTGTGGCCCGCTCGTAGAACCACCGACTAACGCCATCAGGGCAATATGTAGCCATAGCAAGTTTTTCGAGCTCTACGTGATAAGGCATATTTGCAGACAAATCAGACAGTTGAACTTTATTCTGACTATTGGCATAGCGTGATATATCTGAAATCAGACGTTCTTCCTGCTCTGAACCTACATTTTTCAACACGATGATTTTAGCGGGAACTCTGACCTGAGAGAGATTAATATCTGGAAATTTTTTCTTCGTGAAGAACATCGATGCTGTCGTCTGACCACCATTCACGATCTGCATGCCTTTAAGCCCGAAAATACCGAGGCTGCCATCCTCGGTACGTCCCAAGCTTGCCTCATCAGCAATAATGACAACCCCATTGTTGTAGGCCATAAACCGTTCAGGCTGCTTGCGTAAAGTCTCTGCAATCCCTTTATTGACCCCGCCAACTTGGCTCAGAAACGAACGGACATTGGCTTCAAGAATACGTGCACCATATTTTTCATACAAAAATCGTAGGGCTTCACCGGGAATAGCTGTCATTGCATAATCATATTCCCCCATCTGGTCCGGAACCCAGATACAGGGCAGAGGGCCGCCAGATATATCTTGGAAATTGACAATGAGTTCATCTCGTGGACGCCCCTCCTGCCAGTGATTAAACAAACGCTGGATATCCATAACTTCAAGCTTTACAACCTTACCGGATATTGTACGCGGTTGATATGTACGAACTTTTGCACGCCTGTCGGTCAAAACAAAGACTCGGATCTGCTCAAGGTCAGGATAAACCTGCTTAATTGTGAGCACTAGAGCATATGCCGGATGGGACTCGTCCATTTCCTTGGCTAGTTTGCCCTCCACACACATCGAAAGAAAGCGCAGGCATTGTTCGGCTGCTTTCTGTGCTTCGGCATTAGGAATGTCGACAATTTCATCTAGGCCTTCGTAGTCGCTCACATACAGATCTAGCTGTTCATTGTCTTCAGAAACAGCGAAACCACTCAACCTCACATTTCCTGAACCTAATCCACTTCCAACTCTGGCATCGTATGCACACACTTCAGGATCAAAAGTCATCCCGATATCGGCCATATGTCTTGTAACGATCTCAGTAAAAAGTAGCTCCGGGAATGCTGCTTCTCCGCCCTCAATCCCTCTTTCGACAGTTTCATCACGAACCTGTTGTTGCGTTTGACGCAAAAAATCAACCAATTCCATTCAATTCATCCCAATCATTTCAATTGCTGCGTCAGCTAGGCACTCTTTAGCATCAATCGCATCCAGCTCTATCTCATACTTTGCACGGACCACACCAACCGGAACATTCCCGCCAGTAAGCCTCGGAAAAGTTTCATCGATAAGCATGTAACGTGTACTCACTTCGACAAACTGTCTTGTATACAAATCGGCGTGCGCATCGAGGTACCCCGCATGCAGTAAGGCAAAACCGAAAACAACTGCTGTGGCCTCATCCATCTGCTCTTTTAACGATGCAATACGAACAGGTAGAGAAACCCCTGACGGATCAACTGAAAATCGGCAAGCACAAAGAAACAGAGGTTTGCGAACACTGTCATCTAACTGCTCAAGCGACAGAATAGAGGCGGAAAATCCGTCTTTTGCCAATGTGCTTTTGACTTCAATAGCCCCATGTCCAAGCTGAAAATCTTGCAAGCCATCCATCGGGCCAGTCCAGCCTTCCACAACACTTTCAGCCGAGCAGCCTGCAGCTAGCAATGTGGACATGCACTGTAATTCACCAACTAGACCCAACTCCGCTTCGGGGCCGAGCATGGTAGCTCCTTTCTTCATGAAGCTCATCCACGCACGCAAACGCTTCATGAATATATTCAATAGTTGGCGCCCATCTAGAATTGAGCTACCCAACAAAACTGCAACAAGATCTGTCACGACCGTAGCAAACAGATCAAGGTTTCCTCCTGGCTGGCGTACCAATGCCAACCACTCTTCATTATTATTCCCTAGCTTAATTTTTTTGACCGTGAATCCAGTGGCCGCAGGTAGTCCATGTAATGAACCAATATATCCATTGCCAAACCGGACTAACAAACCTTCCTCATTCCCAGGAAAACAACGACCAGCTCGCAAAGTACACACACCTTCCGGCACAAGCAAAATCGTTCTCCATACGTCCTCGTTCGACACACCTGATAACGCGCGCCATGTCCCGAGGATGTCTTCCTTACTCAGCAGATCCAAATTCTTGCTCCCAGAAAATATGTCCGACCTTGTAGTCGACCTTTATCCCACTGTTGTTGCTGGGAAAACTGATCCCGAATGCCACGACAGGCTCATGACCCTCAGGTAAACCTGCATCCACTGGATTCAGCAAATAAATCAGCAATAATCCCGTTTCTGGGGAGGCAGGAATTCTCTCTGCACCGAATCCACGTATCTTTCTCAGGGCTGGCCCATTTGGAGTCACAGGTTCCTTCTTGCCATCCGGTCTGGCGGGGTCGGCATGCCAGAGTCTTTTCGTTTCATCGAGCGCAGCAAGCCAAGCAACTTCGTCAAGATCCAGCGCCTCATCTCGCGGAGACAGCAGTCGACCAATTGCGTAGCGACCGGCGGCCTGCTGTCGATTAGCCCGTTGGGTTAGCGGTACAACAAGGTCTTCGATCTGCCAAGCGCCCTTGCCAATGCTTCCGCCAACTACAGCCACGTTCCAGTTCAGCAGATAACCATCAAGCGCCATTGAGTCGATGAACTCACACAGCATCTGGCTGTTCACCTTGTACGCGCTAGGGTGAGTTGTATAACCGGCAAGAAACGACGTCACCTCAGCATGGGATACATTTGACCAATACGCTCCGGTCCAGCGATCGCGTCCATCCCCACGTTTCCTCTCCGGTATGGTTGAAGGCTTTCCGATCACAGAAACAAAACTATGGAACGAATCGAAGTTTGCACGAACAATCGCAGACTCTTTGTGCATTGACACTGTTTCGACCACATGCCCACTAAAGGAAAGTCGCAATGTCTTGGCGGATCGCATTTTCAAGGGAGAAGTCACCATCAGTACAGGATGCGATACGACCTTGAGACCGTAATCACGTGGTGTCCCACCACTGGCAACCATCATGTCGAATTCTTCACGCAGCTCTTCTGAGGCATCGGCAATATGCTCAAACCACTCGACCAGATCCGCTGTCGTATAGAGACGGCAAAGATCAAGGTAACCAGGCCGATAACCAAACCACCTTCCCATTTGCATCAAAGTGTCATACATTTTTGATGCACGCAGGAAATAGCTTACACATAGCCCCTCCAAGGTGAGCCCCCGCGCGAGCTTATCACCACCAATAGCAATAACCTTGAGCCCCTTGCCAGAATCAGCGTAATCCAGTGCATCCTTGGCCGTACCATTGATCATCCGCACAGAAAGTTCCGAAACAATATCCGGTATTTGCTCAACAACTTGTTCCCACGAAAAATCGTACCGGCTGACCATATCAGGTATTTGTGCATGCAATTCGGTGGAAACAGGCAAGAAGTCCTTATGCCAGAGTTCGGCAAGGCGCCCCAAAAATCCTTCATGTCCTATTTGTCGCTCTACTCGTTGCAACTGCTGTCGAATATACTGATCTACTACAGCATGTACCGCCGCCTGAGTCTGATTAAATCTTGTTACGTGAATAAGCATTGAGCTATGGGAATCTCCCTGTCCCCGCAGTTTTCTCAATGCACACGTAAGTACAAATGAATCTATCGCCTTTACCAATGACTCGGGCATACCAAATTCATTGTCGATCTTGGGATTGTGTCCATTCTTGTGAGATATCGGCATCCAGCCGGCCTTGCCATCGTCAGAACAGTGGTCATCAACCTTGCGTACAAGAGGCAATGCATCCGCACGAGTTCCACCGTTGTTGATACCAAACAGGCGAGTTGGCCCGACGTAACTGGATGGTGCGCCGAGATTGACAATGAATGCGGCCGGAAAGAGATCTGGCCCTTCTTTCGGGGTGGCATTTCGCTCATGAATGAAAATGTTCGCAAACGGCGTAGCTGTATAGCCAACATAGGCCTTACGCTGGAAAGCGTGCAATATCTTACGAATAAGTCCATTAATGGCTTTAGGCTGATGCTCCTCGTCAGGCAGTCCATTCTCGCCAAAAATTTGTTCACCCGTATCAACAGAAGCATTGTCTGCCTCATCATCGATGACCAGCAAGGGAAGATGTGTCACGATCTTGCGACCGGACTCTGCCTCGACGGTGTTGGCTACATGATTGACGATCCACTTGTGCAGACGTTCAAGGACTTTCTTATTCTTCTTGACAACAAACAACCACGGTCGTTCTTCCGGAGAAATCCCGAGATTCTTCGCGGCGGCCATGCTGAAGTCACCTTTTTCGGAACGTGTTGTTGCGTAGTGCGGGCGAATCGCAGGATCCCGGTCAATCAGACCGACACCGATCGGCCGGGGTTCGTTACTGGAAGAGTGTGTCTCATATCCCAGAAACCCCTCATCAAGACGCATCTGAGTTTGAGAGCGCAAATTGTTGTGCATTCCAGCCAGAACAATGATGACCTTGTAACCAGCATCGGCCGCCTTGCAGATTAACCCGGTATAGTTGCCCGTTTTTCCTGATTGCACATGACCGACTACGAGACCTCGGCGATCCCAAGCACCTTCGCGGCAAGGGTCCTCCAGCATTGACAACACCTGATCGGATGTTTCATCCAGATTGGCAACCGCATTTGCTGATAGTCGTGTCTCCTGCATTTCACGATAACGCTGCCAGTAACGCCATTCCTTCTTACGTTGTGCGGTCAGCCAAGCAACGTGATCCGACTCATCACCGAGCATGCCCCCCGTCCCAACCCATTCGCTATGGCGGCGGATCAGCTCGTTAATAACGGACTCACGATCCAGATCTTCAGTCCAACGAGGATTCAGCGCGAGCACGAGGTTTATTTTTTCAGAGATCAAACTGTGAGGAATAGACTGAGCATCCTCTGCCAGCAGCAATTCCTGAACGATTTTGACCACACTGATCTTGTTTGCTTCACCTATTAAAGACACACGGCATTCCTTGTTTATAGCTGTTCAGGCAAGCTGGCAACTAGCTCTGGATATTGATTGAACGGCTCGCTTCTCGATAGCCGTTCGCGCGCCATGCTCGAGGACATACCTTTCACGCCTACCATATTTCGATAAAGCACCTCGAGCACCGATTTCACTTCTGCGGGTGGCTCCCCGGCAAAGCCGGTGCACGGAGCCTCTTTATTCTCGGCGGTGTCCAGCCAGATTCGCTGGACTGGAACTGTTTCTTCCAAGACGCGCAGCATGGCCTTTATCTGAGGCAGCAAAACACCGGCATCATCCAATACCGAACGGACCACCGGATGGTCCGTATCAATCCGGTAACGCATACCGCCAGCAAAGTGCTCTGCTTTCCAAGATTGTGCAACCTCACCCCCCCCAGGCATTTTCGGTGCGACTCCGCGATGCACGAATGCTTTGCGGGCTCTGGAACGTGTATCTTCGGCATATCCAATCAACCAGCTTCGCAATGCAACGGGGGGCCTAGCCGTAGACTTGCGAATATCGATTTTCCAGTCGGCATCAGCTGTGTTAGGAATATCAAGGCGAATACGCGCCAGACGGTGGGCCTCGTCTTTTGTCCACGATCGCCCTTGGCCAAGCCCCAGCCAGCTGCCTGCAACCAGAAGACGCTCATTGCGATAGACATAGAACCCTTGCTGCGCCGTCCAGCCGTCAGGTCCTTCTGCAGTCTCGAACTCGGACGGTGATAACTTATCCTTATGCGGTAACACATTGCATTGCAGCTTGACTGCTGCATTTCCTGGCGGTGATACGGAAGGTGATTGCCATGGTTTGCCAGGATGCCCCACAAGGAACGGGTCCCATGGTTTCACCGGCTGACCATTGATACGCAACAACAAACGTCGGGGATGCTCCAGATAACGATGAAAAACCATGCCAAGGTGCCGGTCTACCGCATCGATCAGATCCAGAAACTCTTGCTCTCCAACTCCTTTAGTCACAATGCGATCCATCGCCTCCCACAGAACGAGAGTCCCCCGCCCAGCGTTCTTGAGAGGAGCCAAATATCCTTCTGAACCTTCAGCTGGACCTTCAAGCAAGTACCAACCATCATTCTTTCCAGCGGCAAGCACATCTAGATCCCAGCGCAGGCATTGCAAACCATCCGGCCCACAAGCAGCCACGGTCAGGCAACGGCACTGTGAAAACGAAGCAGTCTTCAAGCCGAGGCCGAAACGCCCTAGGTCATCTGCACTGCGCTCATCGAGAGGGCTCCTCTCCCCAAGCCGCATTGCTTTGTCGATTTCAACTGCGCTCATACCGCGGCCATCGTCCTGAATTTCAATCCGGCTCTGCTCATTGTTCCAAACAAAGCGCAAGTCAACTGTTGCGGCACCAGCTGCAATGCTGTTATCGATGATGTCTGCCAGCGCGGTCGCAGTGTTGTAACCTAACCCGCGCAAGGCTTCGATCATTGCGGCTGCACGAGGTGGGGCATGTCGCATATTCTGTACTTTCATATTCATCGGCCTTCATCAATATCATCATGCAGATCGTTTTCATCCCAAAACATAGCCAGCACCATACGTCGATTCGGATGGCGCAGTTTGCGCAGGGCCTTGGCTTCGATCTGGCGAATCCGTTCCCGTGTGACATCGAACATTATGCCGACCTGTTCCAGGGTGAAGTCATCCCCTAACCCTATGCCAAAGCGATATTTGATAATCTGATGTTCACGCTCTGACAACTCGGATAGAGCAGCTCTGATTGCATTCGCTAGTTCGTCATTTTCTACACAATGGAAACCATCAGACTCGTTCCCAGCGAGTAATTCCGGACTGTCAATTTCATCAAAGCCACTAAGGAAAATTACTTCACGATCGGCAACTTGTTTTACCTTGCGAACTTCATTGACGCTCATATCGAGCGACACAGCTAACTCGCTATCGCTTACACCACCAAGGGATTTTCCCTCCAGCTCACGAATACCGCGTTGCACTTTGTTGATTTTTTCCACTAAATGAACCGGCACCCGCACCAAACGAAGCTGATCAGCAATGCAGCGGGTAATGGCCTGACGAATCCACCAAGTAGCATAAGTAGAAAATTTAAAGCCAAGTTGAACTTCAAATTTCTCGGCAGCTTTCATCAGGCCGATATTGCCCTCTTGGATCAGGTCTTCTAGGTATATGCCGCTATTGCTATATTTGCTGGCAATGCTCATGACCAGTCGCAGATTGGCATTAACTAGGTCATGGCGGGCTTTCTCGAAAATCCGAATATGCTCTAACGCCAGCTCAGGCTGGAGCTCCGGATCAAACAGATGCAATTTCTTGATCAAACCGGCCAGTAACGATGCGGAAGGGCGAGGGATCATTTCATCGGTCTTACCAGAAATGTCTCCAGCACGTAAAATATTCACATAATCTTCAAAGCTTCCGGAAAAACGACCTTCTTCATCAGTTATCTCGATCTGCTCCAGATCTACGGCTTCATCCTCATCTAGCTCATCAACACTAACCTCTTGTTGCGGCTGCACATCCTCAAAACAGTCCACCCAAGCGCTATCGGGCAAGGCAGCCAGATACCGTGCAAGAGCCTTGATGGCGGAGTCCATACGGGTCCCAAGCAATATTTCCCCATCTTTGGAAATCAAGCCGACTGCACGTGCATCCTGCGAATACGTTCTCAGAGTGCTTGAATTGAATGTATGCACCTCTGACAATGATTCACTTAGGTACGCCTCCAACCTCTCGAATGCCTCATCCAGCAGAACCGCAAGCTCCTCATTCACCACACCTTCCGCTGTGAAACTCTCCTGATTGGCTTCTTCAACCTTGATACCATAATCTTCAAGTATCTGAAGAGTAGCGGGAAGTAATGCATCAGCAGCAGGGCCCGCATCAAGCTGGCAAGCCTCAGCGACCTTGTCAAAAGTGACCCACCCACGTTGAAAACCCTCGACAAAGAGTGCTCTCAGAAACTCCTGCTCCTCGGAGCCCCGGATGACTGCAGGTTTCACCTCTGGCAGCTCAAGCTCCACATCCTCCCAAGATTCGTCAGTATTCAAAGCACGGTGTCTGGATATACGACGATGGGTTTGCGTCACGGAAATCAGAAGGGACACATCTGATTTTGGCGTTACCACTTCCTCCTCTGCCTTCCAGCCAGAATCATCATCTTCATGTAAATGAGCTGAGTCATTTTCCTCCTCCAGCTCAGTAACAGGAACATCTGAAAAAGGAAGGTGCAAAAGAACAAAATCATGTGGCCCGGCTTGTGCAATATCATCAAACTGCGCACTTGTATCTGCATCAACCCATGCAGAATCTTCCGAAGGGGGGAAATCAATTAGACCATCAGATGCTTCATTCCAACTGGAATTAACTCTCTGTTGTTCTATACCAATCACATCTGGCTGGCTCAGTAATACATCCGGAACGATCGGCGTAACCCCCTTACCAGGATTATCTGATAAGGCAATCCACTGACTGGAATCACCTTCTATATCTTCATCCCCTGAATCTCCATAATCAGATGGACCTGTATCCGCTGAAGAAACACCAGAACTTCCGGCAGAAAATACATCTTGGTGAGTCTGAGATACGGCTTGGACGGCCATGAAATAACCCAAAGATGTGGACTCTGCAGCTCTTTCATCCCCTAGAACTACAGCTTTATCATCACCAACTATTTCATGCAGATGAATGTCTTCAGGCGTCACTACAACTTCAAATAACGAAGAACCAGCTGGTTCATCTTGAGCGCGATGCAGCATGCATCCGAGCACGTCATAACCCATCTCCGCAGCTATGCTAGATGCTGTTTTACCTTCATTGCTAACCAGTGCTGGATTGGCCCCCGCATCAAGCAACAGCTCGCACAACTCTTGGCTTCCTTTTTCCGCAGCGAGCATCAACGGTGTCCTTCCCCGATCATCTCTAGCATCAAGCATGGAGCGGTTACGTATCTGTAGTTCCACTGCAGCCTTGGCACCGGATTTGATTGCAAAACGCAACATCGCACTGATTCTGGGGGGTGATTGATTTTCAAGCATGATAAAGCTACTCGGCGGGAGTGAATCTAGTAGCCAGCACCGAACTAACTACTTCATGTTGGGCATCTGATTGCCTATGACCGACTGTCACTCTGAACTATGTGCTGGTCTGATATACAGTCTGTGGGATCGTGCATCGGTAAAAGCTAAGTCCAATTGCAACATGGTTACAGCCTATTTTATTTATCAAAGCCCATGATAACAGACTCAATGTGAACACATTCTGTTTACCTAGCCTTTTTCTCACGATTTGGTCTGTGATGAATGTGCCTAAAAGGCCTTTTGTGATCTGAAATGTCGGTCACAAATGCAATAATTTAATCAAAAATTCGATTAGAGGTCATTGATTTAGAACATTATTTCTAACACTACTGACAGAAAAGTTAATTTGTAGGTCAGTGCGATGCTTAGTGCCATGAACCACTAACAAACGAATGTCGACGTTGCTTCTCAAATCGATGTAGCTTGAATGGAACTAACTAACAACGTGGCATCTGCATTACTGATTCTTTTGTTATCTATTGGCACTATGGTACGCCATCACTGGCATGCGGGACTTGCGCTGGTTCAAAGGTGGTGCGCTATAATGACTGTATATAAATACAGGTGCTGTTGCCATGAAGCTGTTAACCTCAGACCCATCACCCGCCGAGGTGACCATCCCGTTGTTCTTGCACCGCGCCTCTTGTGGCTTTCCCAGCCCTGCCAGCGACTATCTGGAAGGGAAGTTGGACCTCAACACCCACTGCGTGTCGCACCCTGCTGCAACCTTCTATCTGCGTGCCGAGGGGGAGAGCATGACCGGGGTCGGCATCTTTCCCGGTGACTTGCTGGTAGTCGATAAGAGCCTCACCCCGCGCCATGGTGATGTGGTGATTGCACTACTCGATGGCGGCTTCACGGTAAAGACCTTGCAGCTCAAGCCGAGGTTGCGGCTGTTGCCAGCCAATCCGGCGTTCGCGCCTATCGACCCTTGTATGAGCCTCTCCCTGGAGTTGTTCGGAGTGGTCACCCATGTGATTGGCAATCTGAGGCAGCGTGATGGCTATAGCGCTCGTTGATGTAAACAACTTCTACGCCAGCTGTGAGCGGCTGTTTCGCCCTGAGCTGCGTGGCCGCCCGATCGTGGTGCTCTCCAACAACGATGGATGCGTGGTGTCGCGCAGCCCCGAAGCCAAGGCGATGGGTATCAAGATGGCCGGGCCCTACTTCAAGATCCGCGAGCAGTTCGAGGCGCATGGCGGTGTGGCATTCAGCTCCAACTACGCGCTCTACGGCGATATGTCTGGCAGGGTGATGAGCACGTTGGAGACCATGGCCCCCGAGCTTGAGGTCTACTCCATCGATGAAGCGTTCATGGCGTTGTCGGAGTCGTTTGCCGGGGACCTGACAGCCTATGGACAACAGATCCGGCAGCGAGTGTGGCAGTGGACCGGCCTAACGGTAGGGGTTGGGATTGGCCCCACCAAGACCCTCGCCAAGCTGGCCAACTATGCAGCCAAGAAGTGGCCTGCCACTGGCGGCGTCGTGGACTTGCGTGACGAGCTGCGCCGTGCCCGGCTGATGGCTATCACCCCGGTGGACGAGGTGTGGGGCATAGGACGGCGCTTGGGAGCCAAGTTGGTGGCACAAGGCATCAACACCGTGGCTGACCTGGTGGCTAGCGATGCCAAAGGGTTACGCGCCCAATACGGCGTGGTGGTCGAGCGGATCGTACAGGAGCTGCGTGGCCTGCCTTGCGCAGAGCTGACCGTTGAACCGGCGGCGAAGCTGCAGATCCTCTCGAGCCGTTCCTTTGGTGAGCGCGTGACTGACCGTGGAGAAATGGCCCAAGCGTTGTCAGGCTTTATGGCTCGCGCAGCCGAGAAGCTGCGGGCCGAGGGGATGTGTTGCCAGCGGGTGCACCTGTTCGTGCGAACCAGCCCCTTTGATGAACGAGCCCCTTACTACAGTGAGCAGGCTGGCGTTCGGCTGGTCTGCCCTAGTGATGATACCCGGTTGCTGCTGCAGCAAGTGAACGTGCTGCTACCGCAGATTTGGCGCGACGGTTACCGCTATCAGAAGGGTGGGGTCATGCTGAGTGAGTTTACCCCCAAGGGGCAGCAACAGGCTGACCTGTTTGCCCCGTCCTCCGCTCAATCGGACGCGCTGATGGCAGTGATGGACCAGATCAAAGCCAAGGGATTGGGGCGCGTAGGCTTTGCCAGCCAAGGTACGGGTTCGCCTGAGTGGATGATGCGACAAGAGCACCTGAGCCCCTGTTACACCACACGCTGGGAGGACCTGCCAGTGGCCAGGTAAGTGGATACAGTAATGTTCTTACCGTTTGCTAGATGTGGTACCCCATGTGGTACCCCAAGCCAAAAAGCACAAAGAGTTAGCTTCACCTAGAAGCTAACTCTTTGTTTTATATGGTGCCGATAAGGGGGATCGAACTCCTGACCTTCGCATTACGAATGCGCTGCTCTACCAACTGAGCTATACCGGCTTGTTGCTCTCCACATTCATAAAAAATGACCGGCAAGTCAATTGAGCCAGCTCGATTTTATGAGTTGGCTCATGGTGTTAGAGCCCGATTTACAGATCGACAAACTCGGGGATATGGGTCCGGCCGCGACTCTCGAGGAAATCGAGTAGGGCCCGGGGGGAACGCACCAAGATCCGCTCCAGCGGGAAGCCCGCTTCGGTCACCAGACGGTGGCAATGGTCAAAATCGCCGAGGCTGAAAGCGACGTGGGAATCGGAGCCGAAGGTGAGGTAGGCCCCCAGATCTCGCGCGGCTTCAACAATGGCGCGGCAGTTGCCTTCGCTACCCGGGCGCGAGTGAATGAAGGAGGAATTGTTGATCTCCAGCGCCACCCGATAGTCCGCAGCCGCCTTGACCACAGCCTGAATGTCGATGGGAAATGCGGGGTTACCCGGGTGGCTGATCATATCGACCCGGCCGCTCTTGATGGCGTTGATCATCGCCTGGGTGTGGGTAGCCTGATCGCAGGGAGGGAATACCTGCTCATGAAAGCCCGCCATGATCATGTCGAGGCGCGACTCGTAACGCTCGGGAAAATCGATCTCCCCCTCAAGGTTTTTGATGTTGGCCTCGATACCCCGCAGGATCCCTACCCCATCCACCACTCTTGGCAATATCGGCAAGTTGGCAAAATGCCATACATGAGGGGCATCGGCCATCTCGGGGCCGTGATCCGTGGTGGCAAACAGCTTGATCCCCTTGGCCCTGGCTATCGGCAGATAGTCGTGGATGGTGCTGTAGGCATGGGTGCTGGCAATGGTGTGAGTGTGGGTATCGACCGGGTACTTCATCTTCTCTCCCCTCATATTTTGAAAGGGCAGCATAACAAAGAGCGGCAGCTTGGGCCACGCCAGTGCTTGCCACACTTTGTCACAAAATACCGCGAAGCTGACATAGTCTGAGGGGCTCTGGCTGGCATACTGCCTCCGTCGATACATGCCTGAACTCGCATCGACAGTTTGCCGTCAGGATGACGCGAACTCACTTTCCCCACCGTCGCGCCCTGCGGCGGTTTTTTTTGCCTGCAAACCGCAAACCGGTAACAAACGCGCAAAAAAAGGCCCAACTAGCATGGAGCAGGTTGGGCGAGACTTAATGTTTAATTGCAGTGGCATAGATATAGAGTCCTGCTTTTTGACTAAGTTCCGCCCACTTTGCTTTTTTCATCGAAAAACATTCCGCTAACACTCATTCACATTCTCTTGACACTTCACGTTATGAAACGTACTTTTTAAACATTCGTTTAAGTGAGGTGTCCAGTGAGTAAAATCGATACCAAAAACCGTATTCTCGACGCCGCTGAAGTGCTGTTTGCCGAGCGGGGATTCGCCGATACCTCTTTGCGTCTGATCACCAGCGAGGCCGACGTCAATCTGGCTTCCGTGAACTATCACTTCGGCTCCAAGAAGGAGCTGATCCAGGCGGTGCTCGACCGCTATCTGAGCCTGTTTATGCCCGATCTCGATGCCCGCCTGCGGGTGCTGATGGAGCAGGAGCAGCTGACCTTGCTGCAACTGTTTGAAAGTTTTGTCGAGCCGCTGATGAAGCTATCAGCGGTGCGGGCCAACGGCCCGGCCATCTTCATGCAGCTGCTGGGGCGCGGCTATATCGACAGCCAGGGCCACCTGCGCCGCTTTATCACCGCCCACTACGGCCCCATTCTGATGCGGATCACCCAGGCCATCTCCAAGGCCAATCCGGCCCTGTCGCCAGCGGATCTCTTCTGGCGCCTGCACTTCACCCTGGGCACCGTCGTATTCACCATGGCCTCTGCCGATGCGCTGCGCGACATCGCCCTGGCCGACTTTGGCCAGCAGCTCGATGTGGAAGGGCTGGTGCGCAACGTTATTCCTTATCTGGCGTCCGGAGTCGGGGCGCCCGTGGAGTCGACCAGGCTCTCCCTGGCCGTGTAACAACCAACAATAAATCAACGGAAACAGTGAAATAGAAGGAACTTCGGTATGATCACATTGCTTGTCCTGCTGGTGCTGGCGATAGCCGTTGTGCTCGGCGTACCCTCCATCCGTAAAAAGGTGGTAACCCGTCCGGTGTTCGGCATCTTCAAAAAAATATTGCCGCCCTTGTCAGCTACCGAGCGGGAGGCCATGGAAGCCGGCTCCGTCTGGTGGGATGGCGAGTTGTTTCGCGGCAACCCCGACTGGAAAAAACTGCATGGCTACGGCAAGGCCGAGCTGACCGCAGAGGAGCAGGCCTTTATCGACAATCAGGTCGAAACCCTGCTCGCCATGGTCGATGACTTCAAGATCGTCAACGAAACCAAAGACCTGCCGGAACCGGTGTGGGACTATCTGAAGAAGGAAGGCTTCTTCTCCCTGATCATTCCGAAATCCTATGGCGGCCGCGAGTTCTCGGCGATTGCCAACTCCACCATCGTCACCCGCATCGCCACCAAGAGCCTGAGCGTGGCGGTCACCGTCATGGTGCCGAACTCCCTCGGCCCGGGCGAGCTGCTGATGCACTATGGCACCCAGGCCCAGAAAGATTTCTGGCTGCCGGGGCTGGCCAATGGCAAAGAGGTGCCCTGCTTCGCCCTGACCGGGCCGGAGGCGGGCTCCGATGCAGGTGCCATTCCTGACAAGGGAATCATCTGCAAAGGGATGCACAAGGGTGAAGAGGTGCTGGGTATTCGCCTCAACTGGAACAAGCGCTACATCACCCTGGCGCCGCGCGCTACCGTGCTGGGGCTGGCGTTCAAACTCTATGACCCGGAAAAACTGCTGGGTGACAAGGAAGAGCTCGGCATCACCTGCGCCCTCATCCCCACCAGCCACCCGGGCGTGCGCGTCGGCGATCGCCACTACCCCATGGGTCTGGCGTTCCTGAACGGCCCGACTTTCGGCAAGGATGTGTTTATTCCGCTCGACTGGATCATCGGCGGCCCGGATTACGCCGGTCGTGGCTGGCGCATGCTGGTGGAGTGCCTCTCCGCCGGTCGCGGCATCTCGCTGCCTGCGCTGGGCACCGCTTGCGGTCACATGGCGAGCCGCACAGTGGGCGCCTACTCCTACGTGCGTAAACAGTTCGGCATGTCCATCGGCAAGTTTGAAGGGGTGCAAGAGGCGCTGGCTCGCATCGGCGGCCTCACCTATCAGCTGGAAGGAGCCCGTCGTATGACCGCCGGTTCCCTGGACTTGGGTCAGGCACCGGCCATCGTCACCGCGATTTCCAAGTACCACATGACCGAAATGGCGCGTCAGATCATGGATGACTCCATGGACATCCACGCCGGTCGTGCCATCCAGCTGGGCCCGAAAAACTACACCGGCTACGCCTACATGGGTATTCCGGTGGCCATCACGGTGGAAGGGGCCAACATCCTGACCCGCAACCTGATGATCTTCGGGCAAGGGGCTACCCGCTGCCACCCATACGTGTTTGCCGAGCTGGAAGCGGCGGCCGATACCGACGTGGAACGCGGTCTCGAGAAGTTTGACGCCCTGCTGATGAAGCACATCGCCTTCGGCGCCGGCAACTTCTTCGGCTCCCTGTTCCAAGGGCTGACTCTGGGTCAGTTCAACAGCGCGCCGGTAGCCGGTGAAACCGCTCGCTACTACAAGCAGCTCTCCCGCATGAGTAAAGGGCTGGCCCTGTGCGCCGACGTCTCCATGCTGATGCTGGGTGGCGATCTCAAGCGCAAGGAGATGATCTCCGCCCGTCTGGGTGACGTGCTGAGCCATCTCTATCTGGCCTCCGCCACCCTCAAGCATTACGAGGATCAGGGCCGCATGGTCTCCGATCTGCCGTTCGTGCAGTACGCGGTGGAGCGCAACCTCTACCTGATTGGCAAGGCGTTCGAGGGCTTCTTCCAGAACTTCCCGAACAAGGTGGTGGGTGCCGTACTCAAGCGCGTGGTGTTCCCGTTCGGCGTCGGTTACAAGATGCCGGCAGACGATCGCTGCCACGCCATCTGTCTGGCCATGATGAAGCCGGGCGAGTTCCGCGACCGTCTGACCGCCCTCTGCTATGTGGGCAAAGACGAGGCGGATCCGGTCGGTCTGATGGAGCGCGCCTTCCAGGCCATGGTCGCTGTGCAGCCCTACGAGAAGAAGCTGGTGCAGGCCCAGAAAGAGGGCAAACTGCCCCGCAAACTGGCGCTGCCGGAGCTGGTTGCCGCCGCACTGGCCGGTTCCATCCTGAGCAAGGACGAAGCGGACAAACTGCTGGCCGCCGATGCCCTGCGCTACGAAGCCATTCAGGTAGACAACTTCGCCCCGGGCGAGCTGGAAGGCTTCTCCCAGCAACCAAGCAAGCAGCCAAACAAGGTCGAGCACGCAGCCTGATCCCTTGGCAAACCAGTACCAAACCGGCCCTCGTGGCCGGTTTTTTTGTTTGTTAACCATGCATTTACAAGCTAGGAGAATTCCAGTTAAATGCTTGAGTCCCTGTTGCAGGGGCTTTGGAAGCAAGGCCAGCGGAATGGCCGATAACAACAACTCAGGAAGAGTGAATGAACCTCGCCAAAACGGCGATCGAACGCCCCATCTGGGTGGCGGTCTCGATCGTGCTGATTTTCCTGCTGGGCCTGCTCAGCATCCGGGGACTGCCGATCCAGCTGTTCCCCGACATCGACCGTCCACACCTCAACATCTCGGTGAGCTGGCGTTCAGCCTCGCCCCAAGAGATGGAGTCGGAGATCACCGACCCCATCGAGCAGGAGATGCAGGGGGTTCAGGGGCTCAAGAGCCTTGTCAGCAACAGCTATCCCGGCTTCACCGAAATCGACATGGAGTTTGCCCTCGGCACCGACATGCAGCGGGCCCAACTCGATGTGATTTCGCGACTGAACCGGGTCTCGGGACTGCCGGACAAGATCGGCGGCCCCTACGTCAACAACTACAGCAGCAACGACACCCTCACCTTCTTCTTCATCCAGCAGCTGCCCGGCGCCAAGGGGGTGATCGATGATCATCAGGCGTTGATCGAGGCGCGGGTCAAACCCGAGCTGGAGCGCATTGAAGGGGTCTCGACGGTCGCAGTCGAGGGGATCAACGAGCGCCAGATCCAGATCCGCTTCGACCCCTATCGCGCCGCCGAGCTGGGGGTGGAGATACCGGTACTGGCCAGCCGTGCCACCACCGGCTGGGACGTGTCGGCCGGTACCCTCGACATCGGTCGCTGGGAGTACAAGCTGCGCTTCGCCGGTCGCTATAATGTCGAGACGCTGGGGGACAAGGTGGTGGACTGGCGCAATGGCCTGCCCATCTATCTGCGGGATGTAGCGGAGGTAAGGATAGCACGGGAGGAGAACCCGGTGCTGCGGATCCAGAACGGCAATACCGCCATCGCCGCCCAGATCTTCAAGGAGAGCGGCGCCAATGCCCTGGCCTCCCTTGAGGCGATCAAGGCCCGGGTGAACGAGCTCAACCGCGAGGTGCTGGAGCCGGTCGGGCTGCACATGGAGCAGTCATTCGATGCCTCCCTCTACATCAATCGCGCCGTCAGCATGGTCACCGCCAACCTGGGGCTCGGGGTGCTGCTCTCTTGCGCCATCCTCTGGCTCTTCCTGCGCCAGCTCAAGGCGACCCTGATGATTGCCCTCGCCATCCCCATCAGCATCATGCTCACCTTCTGCCTGCTCAAGGTGATGGGTCGCACCCTCAACATCATCTCGCTGGCGGGCATCGCCTTTGCCGTCGGCATGGTGCTCGACGCCGCCATCGTGGTGCTGGAGAGCATCTACCGACGCCACGAGCGGGGGGATTTGAGCAAGGCGGAGGCGGCGCTCGAAGGTACCCGTCAGGTGTGGACGGCGCTGGTCGCCTCCACCCTCACCACGGTTGCCATCTTCCTGCCGGTGCTGCTGCTCAACGATGTGGAGGGTCAGCTGTTTGCCGATCTGGCGCTCACCATCGCCTGCGCCGTGACAGTCTCCATGCTGGTCGCCGTCATCGTGCTGCCTGCGGTGGCGGCGCGCTGGATGGGACATGAAACGCTGACCGACCCCTATGAGTCGCTGTGGCAGCGCACTACCCGTCACGTGATCCGCTGGACCTCGACCTCACGCCAGCGCTGGACGGTCATCACCCTGATGATGAGTCTGCCGGCCCTGGCCACCTGGGCGCTGCTGCCCAAGATGGACTATCTGCCGGACGTGAAACGGGACGCGGTGGATGTCTGGATGAACTTCACCCCCGGGGTCAACCTCAAGGCCCAGCGCGAAGAGGTGATCGATACCCTGATCGCCCGCCTCGCCCCCTACATGAAGGGGGAGAAAGAGCCTGCCCTCAAGAACTACTACATCTTGCGCTACCCGGGGGGCGCCCAGATTGGCGTGCGCCCCAAAGACGAGACCCGCATCAAGGAGCTGGAGAGCCTGTTGATGAAACAGCTGCTGGTAGGCATTCCCGACACCCGGGTGTTCGGCGGTCAGGGATCGCTGTTTGGCGGCTTTGACAGCGAGAACGGCGTCTCCCTGCTGCTGCAGGGGGGCAACCTGCCCGAGCTCTATCAGGCGGCCCGAGCCAGCATGGGGATCCTCAGCAAGGACCTGCCGGGAGCACAGATCCGGCCCGAGCCGAGTCTCGACTTCACCGCCCCCGAGCTCAAACTGGTGCCGCAAGATCGGCGTCTCGCCGAAGTGGGCTGGGATCGCACGCCCCTGCCCGCCATCATCCAGACCTTTGGCGACGGCTTGCGGGTTGGCGAGTATTTCGACGGCGAAGATCGGCTCGACATCATGCTGATGGGACAGAGCTCCGCCAATCCGGACGAACTGAAGGCAGTGCCGCTGGCCACCCCCTCCGGACGCATCGTCCCCCTTGGCGAGCTGTTGCGGGTAGAGCACGACATGGGCCCGGCCAGTATCTTCCGGGCCGATGGGCGGCGCAGCATCAGCCTGCAGATAGCCCCCCCGGCGGGCATGACCATGGAGCAGGTGCTCGACACCCTGAAAAACCGCAGTTTTACCGCCATCCGCCCCCTGCTGCCCGCTGGTGGCGAACTGCGCATTGCCGGCAATGCCGACAGCCTGCAGCAGGCGCTCGACAATCTGGGGACCATCTTCCTGTTCGCCGTGGTGATCCTGCTGGTGCTGCTGTGGGGGGTGTTTGCCTCTCTCAAGGATGCCCTGCTGGTGCTGCTCACCCTGCCCCTTGCCTCGGTTGGCGGCGTACTGGCACTGCAACTGAGCGGGCTGCTGGTGCCGCTGCCGATGGATCTGCTCACCATCATCGGCTTTGTCATCCTGCTGGGACTGGTGGTCAACAACGCCATCCTGCTGGTGCATCAGACCCGCTCGGCGGAGCGAGACGGCATGAGCCGCCAGCTGGCGGTAGCCGATGCCCTGCAAAGCCGGATGCGTCCCATCGCCATGACCAGTCTCACCAGCATCTTCGGCATGCTGCCGCTGATGCTGAGTCCGAGCGAGGGGAGTGAAATTTACCGCGGGCTCGCCACCGTCATTGTCGGCGGCATGAGCTGCAGCACTCTGTTTACCCTGATCCTGTTGCCTGCCTTCCTGCGTCTCGGGGAGCAGGTGGCGATCCCACAACCCCTGCGCCAGCGGGCCTGAGCAAGGAGCTCATCGATGACACATATGATTACCCGAATGTTGGCTGGCGCTGTGCTGATTGCAGGCAGTGCGCTACCGGTATTGGCCGATCAGGGCAAGATGGTGACCCTGGCGGATGTGACCCAAGGGGATGCGGCCGCCAATATCTGGGTCAGCGGCACGGTGGCGAGCCGTCAGCAGGCGGCGCTCAGCGCCGAAGTAAACGGCCGGGTGGAGTGGATCGCCGAATTTGGCAGCCGGGTCAAAAAAGGGGACGAGCTGCTGCGCCTCGACAGCGCGGCACTGCGCCTCTCGCTGGAGCAAGCTCGCGCCGAGCAGGCGAAATGGCAGAGCAACTTGCGCTTCGCCCGCGCCGAATCCCAACGGATCACCCGACTGCACCAACAAAAGAGCGCCTCCCAGAGCCAGTACGACAAGGCCAGTTACGATGTGGAGCAGGCCGCGCTGGCCGAGCGGCTGGCCGCCATACAGGTGAACCAGATTGAGGAACAGCTGCGCCGCAGCCACATCTATGCCCCGTTCGACGGAGTGGTGAACAACCACTTCATCCAGCCCGGCGAGCATGTGGACGCGGGCGAGCAGGCGCTGGAGCTGGTCAACCCGGATCAGCCGGATATTCGCCTGCAAGCCCCCATTCTCTGGGCCCAGCAGCTTGCGCCGCAAACCCGGCTGCGGGTGGAGGGGGAGCAGCTGAGTGGTCACGGCGTCTATTACCAGCGAGCCGCCAGCGCCGATCCCAAGTCGCGCCTCATCGAGCTGCGCCTCAAACCGGAAGCGGGCACCTTCATCATCGGCTCGCCGGTACGGGTCGCCCTGCCACTGGGGGAGCAGCAGAGCATGTTGCTGCCACGAGATGCTCTGGTGCTTGGCACCGATGGCAGCGTGGTCTATCAGGTGGCGAGAAGCGGCAAATCGCTCAAGGTAAACCGAGTGCCGGTCACCGTGCTGTTTGGCGACAGCCAGCAGGTGGCGGTGAGCGGCGCCCTCAAGCAGGGGGACCGGGTGGTGGTGCGCGGCGCGGGCAGCCTGCAGGATGGCGACACCATAGCGCTGTTCAAGGGCTAACCACGCCCGACGCAGGCTGGCCAATCTTTGCCCGCTTGACCCGGGACATACAGCCAAACGGGCCACAGTTTGCTATCTTGGCGGCCATCACTCGCGTTTAGAGCAATCAACACCCATGAGCATTATTTTGGGCATCGATCCGGGTTCGCGGATCACCGGATACGGGGTTATCCGGGTCGTGGGCGGCAAGGCCGAATACTTGGGCTCTGGCTGCATCCGCACCGATTGCGGCGAGCTGCCGGAGCGCCTCAAGCAGGTTTATGACGGGGTATGCGAGATCATCACCCAGTTCAAACCCACCGAGTTTGCTATCGAGCGGGTCTTTATGGCCCGCAACGCCGACTCGGCCCTGAAACTGGGGCAGGCCCGGGGCAGCGCCATCGTCGCCGCGGTCAACGCCTATCTGCCGGTGAGCGAATACTCCGCTACCCAGATCAAGCAGGCAGTGGTCGGCACTGGCGGTGCCGCCAAGGAGCAGGTGCAGCATATGGTGACCCATCTGCTGAAACTCTCCGCCACCCCGCAGGCGGATGCAGCGGATGCCCTCGGCGTCGCGCTCTGCCACCTGCACACCCGCCAGAGCCTAATCAAGATGGCCGGCCGTGCCAGCAGCTCGGTACGTGGCCGCTATCGCTGAGCCCTTATGTCGCTCACGGCTCATCTCGGTATCGCTAAATAAAAAACCCGCCCCGGATCTCCGGGGCGGTTTTGTTTTGGGCAGGTAACAACCGGCGGGATTTGTCAGATGAATGTTCTCTCACGTAGCCGGCCATATATTCAGCCGCCTTATTAAACCGCGGTATTCGCCCCGGCGAGTCGGACCTGCTGTTCACCACGCTTTTCCAGCGCCGAGCTCATGGCGAGGGAGAGCGCCTCCAGCTGGCCGTCGAGGCTGGCATCGATGATCCCCACCTCGGTCTCGAGAATGCAGCCCCCCTGATCGAGGCGGGCATCGGCGGAGATCTCGAGATAGCCGATTTCGGGGAAATCCTTGTGTACCCGAGCGATCTGGTCGCGCACCGCCTGCACTTGCTCGGGGTGAACCCGTATCGTCACCTGCTTCTGGTTGCTCACCAGCGAGAGCGCCTCCCGCACCACCTTGAGGGTGAGCGCCACCTGATCGTAATCGTGCAAGATCTTGCGCACCGCCTGCAGCACCACCTCGCTCATCTGCTGCTCCACGGTGCGATAGTACCCCTGGCACTGCAACTGGGTCTGGTGGATCAACACCGCCTGTTCGCGCCGGGCCTCGTCAATCCCGGCTTGCCAGCCAAGGCTTTTCTGCTCTTCATAGACGGCGCGGGCCTCGGCCACAATATCGGCTGCCTGGGCGCGGGCGGCCTCTACCAGCTCCTGCGCGCTCAGGTAGGAGAGGTAATCCTGGCTACGCAGGATGCGTTGGCTTGGCGCCAGTTGCAGATGGTTACTCTTTATTTCAACAAATGGCAGCATTGGGGGGTTACCTGTTTGGCAATCTTGAGACAAAGCGCCCGAGCCAGTGGCCGCTGATCAGCCGCCAAAGGCCATGATGGCCCGGGTGGCGTAGGGGGAAGTCGCAGGGTGAGACGGCGAGCCCAGTCGGGGTAGCCTTCCCCAGCTGCCGCCAACCAGAACTGCAAACCAGCCTCTTCCAGCAACCCCTCATCGAGCTTAGCGGGCAGAGGCTGCTGCCAGCCAGCGGGCCAGGGGCCGATCAACAAGTCGAGCTGGGAGAGTACGGCTCTGTGCCCCTCCTCCCCCAGCAGGGCGATGATCTGGCGCAGCGTTGGTGCCAGCAAGCAGTGGCGGATCGCCTCACCGTGCAGCACGGCCCCCAGACGGCGCAACAACAACACCAGCTCGCTTTGGGGAAAGAGTGCCAATCCCCCCAGAGGCGCGGGCATCTCGTAGCCAATCCCCAGCGTCAGCGCTTCGAGCAGAGCGCCGTTACTGGCTGGCAGCGTCCGCCACTCTGGCAAGAGTTCCGGCACCTGCGCCCAGGATGAGGGCAGGTGCGCCTCATGGAGGTAACTGGCCGGGCAAAAGCGCAGCTGATAGGGGGTCAAACCGACCGTCATCCGCGACTCCGGCTCCGGTGCCACATGTATTGCGCCAGGTTGCTGGTCACCACCAGCGCCAGCAACAGGGCAATCAAGCCGCCCAGCCGCCACTTTGAACCTTCGCTCACTTCAATGGAGAAGAGCGAGGTATTACGCGGCATCAGCGGGCTCTGGCGCACATCCGCCGAGGGTACCAGCACCACGCTGATCCGGTCGTAGGCGAGCCCCTCGATACTGTTGTTGACCAACTGCTTGATCTGCGGGATGTAAGTATCGAGCTGGATATCCGCCGCATGCTTGATAAAGACCGAGGCCGAGGCGGGAGAGGGTTTCTTGCTGATCCCCTCATTGCCTTCCGGCAGCACAACATGGACGCGAGCCACCAGCACGCCGTCTATTTCCGACAGGGTATTGGAGATCTCCTGCGCCTTGGCATAGGTGAGGCGAGCCCGCTCCTCGGTGGGCGAGGAGATGAGGCCATCCTTGGGAAACACATCCTGCAGGGTGGAGAAGCTCTCTTTTGGATAGCCCTTGCGTTTGAGGGTCTCGATGGCCTGCGCCACGTCAGACTCCTCCACCAGCAGCTTGATGCGGCCATCCTTGTCCGGCTGCTTGTCCGAGGCGATCCCCTCGGTTTGCAGCAACGCCAGCATTTCGTTGCCCTCTTTCTGAGTGACCCCGGTATAGAGCTCCACTTTGCAGCCGCTGAGCAGCAGCGAGGCGCCAAGCACCCCCATCAGCATCGATCTCTTCACACTACCTCACTGGGTCTTCAACAGGGTTTCTACGTTCTGGCTCATCTTGCCCACTGTCTTGGCAATCAGCTCCTCCTGCATGGTGATCCGCATCAGCGACCACTGCATCTGCATCAGGCTGTTAGGATCATCCCCCGGGGTCGCCAGCTCGGCTTGCAGGCTCTGTTTGGCCTCGACAAACTGCTGTTTCAACTCCCCCAGCTCCCCCAGAAGAGAGCTCCCCATCCCCTGGGATGTGCTCCCCATCGCCTGTTCAAAACTGGCGACATGGGGCGAGGAGAGATCCACCGCTTTCAACTCATCCAGGCTGGTGACCACCGCCTGGGCAGACTGTGCAATTTCCATCACGCCTCCAGATCAAGTTTGTGCGAATTGCGCATCAGATTGTCGACCATGCCGTTGAGCGGGATCAGGGTCATCAGCTCGCGCCGGGCCAGTGCATCGAGAAACACATGTTCCGCGGGCACTGCGCCCTGCCCGTCCCTGAGCTCGCTCAACAAGTTCAGCAACACCTTCTCCCGCCGCGATGCCAAGGGATCAAACTCCCGCATGGTTGCTCGCAACTCCGGCAGATCGATGGCATCCACCACCGGCGACTGGCGCTCGCCAAAACGCGCGATCAGCTTGTCGGTAACAGGGCCAAACAGCTGCTTGCCAATCTCCGGCGCCGGTTTGTCGCCCTGTTGGTAGATCTGCCAGAGCAGTTCACGTTTGGCGGCTGGTGTTACACCGGCCAGCAACCCCTCAAGGGGAGCCCCCTGTTGCCAGCGTTCGAACAGATCCGGCTCGGGAGTCTTGGCCAGCAGTCGCTCGAACTGGCGTTGGGCCATGGATTCGGGCGGGGGGGGCTGACGCAGCGGCTGCTCTCCCTCCGGCTGATCGCTGCCTTCAATTTTCATGAGGTCATCTGCTCGCGCAGGCCGGCGGCAAACTGTTGCAAGGTTGGTTGGCCACTCTGCTCCAGTCGGAGCAACCGTGCAGCCAGCGCCTCCTGCTGGCCAAGCCGCCACTCGCACAGGGCCAGCCAGGGCTCGATATCCGGAGTGCAGTGCTCGCCACCAAGCCGCAAAGCGGCCTGGTAATCCCCCCGGTTCATCAGGGAGGAGAGGCGAATGAGCGTTACACACTCGGTCATCTCCGGCGCACCATCCAGCCAGTCGGCGATGGTGGCCGCCTCCTGGTGACAATGGTGGCCGGTACCAGCCAGCGCAAGTTCGGCCAGTTGTCGCTTGAGTTCAAGGTTCATCATCAAATCTTCTGCAAAATACCCTGCATCAGGTCTTTCATGGCCCGAGTCACGGTGGAGTTGATGTTGTAGATCACCGACCATTTGTTGATCTTGTGCTGCAGCTCGGCCAACAGCGCCGGGTTGTCAGGGTTTTTTTCCATCGCCGCAATGGCCTTGTTGACATCCTCGTTGGCGATATTGGCCTGCCCGGCAAGGTTATTTGCCACCTGATCGAGGGTGTTGGTAGCGGTACTCTCTCCATACTTAAAGATCTCAGCCATGGTTGTGCTCCTTTATCTTGCCAATGATCGTGAGCCCCGCCTCGATGGCGTCGGCCTGTTGTTGCCACTCCCGATACTGTTGCGGGGTTCCCCCGCGCAGCAGTTGCCGTTTCACGTCTCCCTGCGCCTGAACAAGCTGCTCATGCAGCTCGCGGGCAAAGGCGGGATCAGCGCCGGACAGTCGCGCTTCCAAACTGGTCATCATGCCGCTCGGCTCCTTTTAATTTGACGATGTATTGCTGCTTGCCCTTGCTCACCACCACCGCATCGGGGCGAATGGCCAGCACCCGCACCCCGCTGGAGGTTGCGCCCCCGACCGGATAGCGCTGGTTGTCCGCCAGTACCACATAAGGCACCCGGCCAAACGAGACGCTGCGCACATCGAACTCCAGCTCATCCTGACGCGGCGTTCTGGTCTGATTGATCAGCTCCAGCGTCGGGTGTGTACCGAACTCCCGGCGAAACTGCTGGTTGACCTGCTGAAACTGGCCAAGTTGACGCTCATCCAGCTGGCCGGAGAGTTCGAGTCGCCCACCCGCCTCGCGCACCCGCAATGTCCCAGCCAGCCCCTGCTCCTGTAGCAAGGCATCGAGGCGCTTGCGATAAGCCCCGGCAATCTGTACCTGATTCTCAACCCCCAGCAGGCCGGGTACCTCCTGCTTGAGCAGAGATTCAATAGTGCTCCATTTGCTATCCTGCCCCTGAATTTCACCGCTGAGCTTGAGCCAGCCGGGCTCCTTGCCATTGCGGATCTGCAGCTGTTCATAACCCAGCTTCTGCAAGATAAAGCCGGCACCCTGCCGCAGATCTTCCATGGTGCGCAGCTCCAGCCGGTAGTTGAAACCCTTGCTGTCGAGGTACTGCTGCAAGGCAAGACGCGCGCTGTTCTCATCGACATAACCCGAGAGTTGCCACAGCTCGGGGTCACTGCTGTTCAGCACCACCTGACGGTAGTTTGGTGCGGCCAGAAAGCGCTTCAATGCCTGCTCACTGCGGGCGGATTCGTTCTCGTCGGCGCCATGCCACCAGCCCGTGCCGAGCAGCAAGACCACTGCGACCACCAGACTCAGGCAGAGGCCCCCCATCCAGACATCGGCGCCCGCTGCCCGCCGCCTCGGCGCACGAGAAGGAGCAACCACCGCCGCCAGTGCCTCCAGCTGTTCGGGTAGCGAACGACTGTTGTCACAGAAGCTCCAGAGCAGCGGGCCTGCCTCCAGGCGCGTTCCCGCCCTGAGCGTCTCTCCCGCGGTTAGGGCGACACCGTCCTGAGTCGGGGTAATACCGTCCGCCCAGGCTTGCAGAGTGATCCCTTCCCCGTTCACCAGCAGTACCAGATGCTCGGGGGCCATCCCCTCATCCACCAGCACCAGATCAGCCTTGAGGGGATCGGAACCGATGACCAGACGCCCCTCTGGCAGAGGAACTTCTACCCCGCGGTTGAGCCCGCGATATACGCGGCACTTCCAGCTCATCGGGTCGCGCCCTCATTGCCCGCCTGCACACACCAGCTGGCGGCCGGTGTACATTTTTGATCCTTGTTCATTTCGACCAGACGCCACCCCAGCTCATTGCCCATCCGGCACTGAGTGAGAGACGAGCTCTTGCCCCCCTGACGCAGCAGTTGCTGCACATCACGGGCTGCAGCCAGCGGCTGGCATTGCGCGCCCCCCAGCACCTTGCCAAGGGAGATACTCTGATTGGAGATCTCATCAGCCCCGAGCACCCCGGCTCGCAAATCCTGACCATTTCCCAGCGCCAGATAGTGGGCAATACCGTCATCAATCAGACGAGGCTCGATGATAAATAGCCGCACCGAACGACGGGTCTGGGTGTCCTTGCTACGGAACAGCGCCCCCAGATAGGGGATGTCACCAAGAAAGGGCACCTTGCTCAGGTTCTCGCTCATCTCGTCGCGGTAGATACCGCCTATCAGCAGACTCTGGCCGTGGCCGACCCGGGCGATGGTATCGACCACGGTGCGACTGATGGTGGGAATGCCATCGGCCCCCGCACTGTTGGGTTTCTGGTTGCCATCCTCGATGTGGAGGCTCAGGCTGATCTCGGGTCTGTCACCCATCTGGATCACCCGTGGCGTCATCCGCAGCATGGTGCCGTAAGTGATCCCCTGTAGCTCGGCCACCCGCTCACCGCTGATCTTCACGTAATAGGTTTCGCTGTGGTCGATCACCGCCTGGGTGTTCTCCTGGGTCAGCAGGGTCGGGCGGGAGACCACTTGGGCATTGCCTTCGTTTTCCAGCAGATTGACTCGGGCCAGCAGATAGTCGAGTCCTTTCGAATCCACCAAACTGCCGAGCGCGGCCCCCCCTTCGATCCCTTTGCGATCGCCGGTGGTCTTGATAACCACCTGCTGGTTGGAACCGGTACGGATCCCCACTCGCCAATCCACCCCCAGTTGGGAGAGATCCTCGGCATTGATGTCGATGATGGAGAGCGCCACTTCGATACGGGCCGCCGGTTTGTCGAGCGCGGCGATCAACTTGCCGTACATCGCCATCCGCTCCGGAGCATCGCGCACGATCACCGCATTGAGGGAAGGATCGGCCTGCACGATGGCTTGACCGGAGGTGGCCGTCGCTGCCTTGCTACCCTCGCCGTTGACCATCTGCACGCCAGCATCGCTCAGCAGCTTGGCCAGAATGGTCGCCACACCGGGCGCCGCCACATCGGTATCGCGGTACTGAATGGAGCGATCGGTAGCCGAGGCATACTTGAGGGGAAAGATCTCGATGGCCAGCGGCCCGGTCTTCTCGCTGCGCAGTTGGGATTGTTGCTCCAGTGCCAGCGCGGTCTGCTCGATCAGCTCAAGGTAACGGGGCGGGCCGGAGACATAGACCAACCGGTTATCCGCATCGGGGCGCCAACCAAAGCGGGGTTCCCAGATCCCGGCTCGTTGCAGCGCCTGTTTGAGTTCTGCTGCGCCAGTCTGCTCCAGATTGATGAGACGGGACTGCACTTCGCTGTTCTTGAAGACGTAGAGCACATTGCCGTCGTAGTACCAGACCAGGTTGTAGAGGGAGGAGAGCTGCTGCAAAAAGGCGAGCGGCTCGTCATGTTCAAATTGACCGTTGACCTGATCGTTGACCTTGTCGCTGACCACCACGGAGACCTCGTAGTTAGCACCGAAGTTGACCAGCACGTCGCGCAGACTCTCCCCTTCTGCCACATAGCTGTAAGGCATGGGCACCCAGTCCAGCTCCTGTGCCATGGCGGGACGCTGCCACGCCATCACGGCGAGGCAGACCCACAACAGGGGACGCAGCAGGGGTTGCACACTCAAGGGTGCCATATCATCTGTCTCCATTGGGGGGCCAAGGCGGCCTCGGTCAATTGGGGTTCCAAGCGCTCCAGCAGGGCGATGTGCTGGCTCAGGCGCTCCGCCAGCAGCGCCTCATCGAGCCACTCCAGCGCGAGCCGCGCCTCCAGCTGCAAATTGCCAAGATCATCCAGCACCAGGGCATGGGGGGCATGACGGCCCCAGGCCACCACCTGTTGCAACAGACGCTTTAGCAGCGCCGGATCATGGGCCTCAGCGTCATTCCTCTGGCTGCTTGCAAGCGGGGTGCTCAGCAACAACTCACCGTTTCTGGGGGTCAGAAAGAGGGGATAACCATCGATCCGCAGATGGTACTTTCCCTGTGCGTCGGCAATAAAAGGCCCTTGGCCAAGGTTTGCGGCCAATCGATTCAGTAGCGTTTGCATAGTTCCTCGGGCTATCTAGGGCGCAGGAGGCTGCCAGTAGAAGTGATCCTGACCCAGGGCAATGCCCCGGCCGGCCAACCACTCATGCAGGGTTAGGGCTGCCTCGTCCTGATGGGGCAGTGCCTGCAGGGCATGCCAGAATGTGCCGAGCTCAAGCGGTACCGGCATCAGGTGAACCGGGTCCCCCTCCTTGCTCGTTTGCGCATACCAGGCAGGCCAGGCCAGCTGGAGACGAGCCTCACAATCAGTTTGCAGCCGAGTGAGCTCCTGCTCGCGCTGGTTCAACTGCTCAAGCTGATCGGCGATCCGGCTCTCCAGATCCGCCGGTACATCGACCACGGTCTGCCAGAACACGGCCTGGGCATTGAGCTGGCGGCGCATCACCTGCAACTGCTCCAGTTCGTTAAGCCAGGCGCCGTAAAGTGGTTCAAGACGCTGAACCCACCAGCGGTGCAAGGGATAGAGCACCCAGTGCCACAGCAAGGGGCGATCCGCCAGATTGATGCGGTCCCCCAGCTGCTGCATCCAGTCACAACGCTCGCTGCCTGCCAGACGCAAGATCTGTTGCAGCTCCTCACGCGAGACGGCCAGCGCGGCATCGAGACGGCGCTGAAACCAGATGGAGCCCAACAGGCTCTCCAGTCGGGTTCTGGGCAACAGTCGTTGCAACAGGGCCATCTGCTGCGAGGTGATCACGCCGGCATCCTGATAACGGAGCACGGACAGCTGGCCGACCAGACGATCCCGACTCAGGGTATCTGGCTGGACAACGGTAACCCGACGACCTGCAAACAGGCCCTGGTTAGGTGAATGGTGATCTTGCTGACTCATGCTATGCCTTGCTCATCTTGCTGCGGGCAATAATGGAATGATGTTTCGATATGCTGGCTATTCTATCCATTGCCTCGCTCCGCGGCTTATAAAAAACGTCAGATTATTTTAGTCCGGCGTTAATCTGTGCCGTGTCGGGCACGGCTTGGCGTACAGCCAAAACGACGACGATAACTCTGGGTAAAATAGGATTGGCTGGAGAAACCGGCCTCCATCGCAATATCGACGATGCTCATTTCACTATTGAGTAATAACTGATGAGCGAAAAGGATCCGCCTTTCACTGATCCAGGCGCGTGGAGAAACACCATATATCGAGCCAAACAGCTCCTTGAAAGTGGTCAATCCCATACCGAACTCTTTGGCGAATTCGCTGAGCTTCCACTCCATCAGATAGTGCTTTTCCATAAACTGTTGCAACCGCTCGACCTGGCGATTGCTCAGCTGGCGCAAAATAGACATCAGTTGAGGCCCCTGTTCGCCAAAAGCGAGCAGAAACAACAACTCTTCGGTGCGTAATTGGGCCAGTGCGGGGGGATGTTCATGTTCAGTCAACCCGCGCAGCCCCTGAATACATTGGGTCAGCAAGGGGGATGAGTGAAACGGCAACAGCGTGGGGGCCATCCCCTCCAGCCGGGGGACTTCACTCAGCAGTGAACCGAAACGTTGCAAGAAGCCTTGCAAAAAGGTGTTTGACAGAGGTAGCCAAAGCAGGCGGCAGGGGCCGTCACCGGTACAGACCGCGTAGTTGCCACGGCGCACGAACAGAAGTTCGTTGGGGGATAATTCATAGGTATCGGTACAGTCCTGCCACTTCATCGATCCTTCCAGGAGAATATAAATTCCCTCTTGCGGATGTTCGATAACGTTAAAAGCAGACATGCACCACTGGAGCAGGGCCATATCGCCCTTCTCTGTGGTAGTAATGCCCTTCATGTTTTATTTTCCTGAATCTGCGTGTAGTACCAGTAACACCTCCGGAAGCGGGTCGCTCTCGGGTGCTTTATTATCAGCTGTTATTTTTATTTATTATTTTGCAATCAAGTCATCCACTGGTGAATTCAAAATTAATCACCATTGAAATGAGGGGGGGGAATCCTACAACAGTCACAAGCAGAAAAACCAGCCTAAAATTAGAGCTAACACACTATTTATCCAGTACAACGACTCAGACTTAATGGTGTGCTTACAGCAAAAGATACTTCGTTACAAAAAGAAACCTTCAATCTTAACTGGCAAATTAATAAATGATTGATTTAAGGCTCTTTATTTAAACACAATCACTACTGACATTGTGGATAACAAGCTTTTGGCTGCAATTGAATAACCATTTTTTTGTCATTAAAAATCTTAAAAATTTTCTGCAGACTCATAGCCTGTACCGCGGAGCCATCTATAAATCGCAAGCGGGCACGCAGATAGATCTCCCCTTCCGCCAGTTGCAGAGGGGTCAAACGCAGATCAAACAGCAATGGCAGCATGGTCACCTCATAACGGGTGGCAGCCACTTGCAACGGACGCCCCCCGATCACGCTGAGCACCGCCACCTCCACCGTCGCCGGACGTGGCAAGGCTTGCGGGAAATGCACCTCTCCTTTGAGTTGTTGCTGCAAGGGCTTCAGCTCCGGGGTGGTGACACAACCGGCCAGCATGGCCAACAGCACCAGTAGCAGCAGACCTCTCATAACACCCGGATCCGCCGTTCACTCAGCGGGGTGTGCTCGCCCTGCTGCAGTCGCTGCAACGCCAGCTCCTGGACCTGATTGAGGGTAATGGAGCGTCGCAGCAGTGCCGACAGGGGAACCTGGCTCGCACTGGCTGACCGGGCACTCACGGTTCTGCCTGCAAATGCCCCCACCTTGCCCGCCTCTGCCCCATGCAGGGCCAGCGCGCCTTGTGATTCCTGAATCTTCATGGTTATACCCGCACTCCCATCACCTGATCACTGCTGCCTGCCTCCCGAGTACCGGGTTGCAGCAGCTCCTGCCAGAACTCGGCATGCTCCAGCATGCTGGCGAGACTCTCTTCAAGGTACGCCAGGGTCAACCGGCTTGCCGCCATCTGGCGATAGAGTTGCACCGTCAGACTCTCTTCATCGAAACCGAAGTGAAGATTGAACTGATACCAGTGACGATTGAAGCTGGCCAACTGACGGAAAATCCCCTCGCCCACCTGATGCAGCTCGGCCACGTCGGCCTGCAACACCAGCTGATCCCGCTCCGGCACCAGGATCAGGCTGAGTTGCAACTGCTCGTCAAAGCAGAGCGCCGCAACCCCCTCCTGATTCAGAGCCAGGGATGGCAAACCATATTTGGTGGCAAATTCAGCGAGCAGTCGATTGATGATGACAGTTACATCCATGATTTCCTCCAGCAGAGAGGAAGAGATGTTAGCCTGCCACCGCCATGCAGGCTGTCACTCAAGGGCGGCACTTTTAAGAAAAATGGCTGGAAAAAACAAAAAGGCGCCCCAGTGGGCGCCTTGATTACCATTACATTTATGCAACGCCGAATGCCGCTTTCCAGGCCTGATTCTGGCTCTGGGAATACTGCTGCATCAGTTGCAGCAGATCTTTCATAAAGTTAGCATTGAAGGACATATTGTCCTCGGCCTTCTGCTTCTCGCTCTGGCTGATGGTCGCCTCGACCTCGTCTTCTTTCGCATTGGCCTGGCTGTCACCCTGCGCCACCTGCACCGCAGAGTTGCTCATTTGCCCCACAGACTGGGTTACGGTGTTGAACACCTGACCCCGTTCGGAAGTGCGAGCAAATTTCTTGTCCAACAATCGGCTCGCATTACTGTCTGCAACTTGATCCTGTTTCCAGACTTTGCCCACATCAGCACGATCAACCTGTTGGCCCTGCTTGCTCAAGCTATCAACCTTGGCGTCAATCAAGGCCTCGCGACCGGCAATCTTGCCATCAAGGGATTGTTGCTGCTTGATAGTCTTGGCACCCTTGCCCAGGCTGATCCCGCCCATAATGGCAGAGAACCCCGCCATCACGCCGGAGACCACCGCCATGGCGATCATCAGCTTGGCGCCGTGGCGCATCTCGTCAACCTGTGCCTGCTGGTTGCTGATGACCAGCTTGTTCTCGATATCCCGAACCTGTAACCCCTCCTCACGGGCCTGACGGGCCAGTTTGAACAGCAAGGACATCATATCCATCGCACTGTCCATCTGCGCAACCATCTGGGTCACCCCTTTGGTATCGAATGGGATGGAGGGGCGTGGCAGAGTAGGAACGCTCTTGTTCTCTGCCCCTTGCGAACGGGTCGAAGCGGCGGCCTCATGGGCAGTGGTCGCACTGCGAACCTGCTGTGCCTCACCGGCCTGCACCTCGGTCAGCGGGGCGGTACGGGTCATGCCATTTGCATAATCACTGTTAATCATGGTCGGTACTCCTTAGATAGCGGCAGGTCTGCGGGCCAGGTTGTTCATCATGTCGCCCTTGGCATTGATCATCTGGAAGATCATCTCCATGGTCTGCTGGAACGCCTCGATCATCTGGGCTATCGCCTCCTTGAGCTTGTCGATGACCCCTTGCAACTCGGTCATCTCGCTCTTGCTCAAGGCAAGATCAGCCTGAGCATCGAGCGACTCGGACTCTTTCGCCGACTGGACCGTTTTGGCCACGCCACTGCTCACATCAATGAGGATATCGGCACCCTGGGTGGCCATCTTGGCCACTTTCGCCACCTGACTGGTCACTTTCACCGCGTCAGCGGTTGCTTTGGCACCAAATTTGGCGGCCACTTCACCCGCCTTGGCAACGATTTTGGCGGTAACATCCGCAACCTTGCCACCAATCTTGGCGCCCAGTTTGGCAATCGCACCGCCAATGGTCGCGCCGAAACTGACTGCGGCCGAAATCACAGCCAATGCAATCTCTATCCCCATCAGGGCTGGCCCCAGCTTCTCCATCACCTCCTTGGAGATAAGGCCATCAGCGGCAGCCTGCTGCACAGCCATGTTGACCACGCCAACGACGCCAGCTGCGATCATCAGGGCACCGGCGGCAGCGCCAATCCCGGTTGCCACCATGATGGCGCCGATCACCAGCGAGGCGATGGCACTGATCCAGCCGAAAATCTTGCCAAAGATACCGGCCTTCTTGGCCTCCTGGGCACTCTCTTCTGCCTCTTTGATCTTCGCCTGGTTCTCGCCGATCTTCTTCTCGTTCAGCGTGCGAGCTTGCCGGATATCATCAAGCTTCAGCTTGGTCTGGGTCTTCTCCAGATCGCTGGTGAGCTTGCCCAGCTCAATCTCGAACGCTTCGGGCGAGGTAAAGGCTGCGGTCACCAACCCGGTGGTGTGCGGCAGAATCAAGCGGGTGTTCTCTTTCACCGAAGCCACCAACTTGCCGATTTCACCAAGTTGCTGCGCACTGACCTGGCTATTGCTTACCGCCAGTGGTGGGTTCAGCGAGACCCCTGACTTGCGGGCCTGACCGGTGACTTGCACAGTTGCGGCATCGAGCCGTGTTTCACTGCGAGGTTGGGTTACGGGCGCCAGGCCCGCAACATCACCTGTGTTTCCCAGCGGGGAAACCTGTCTTTCATTGCTGATCGGGTTCATCTTGCAGATCCCTTCTGATTGCGATGGCTTCCAACATGACCTTGGCGCTTGCCGCCAGGTCTGCCTGCCGGGGATCTGTGTCCGCCAGCAGTCGGGCCGAGTGGAAGCCACTCTCGGCCCCGTTCAAATCACCTTGTTGCAGCCGGCACTCGGCAGCATGAAACGGGAAACGGGGATCTTTCAGGTCGAGCATGGCGCCAAAGCTGTAGCTTTGAACCGCCGTTTCAAACTCTCCCATCGCCTGACGGCAGGCACCCAGCCCGAGGAAATAGCGCGGCTCGTAGTGATCCAGCATGCAGAGGGCCTGGAAGATCTTGTGAGCATCCTCCCACTTGCCGGCCTGATACTGGCCAAAGGCCAGGGCATAGAGCTGCTCCAGGGTGTCGCCCGAGATATCCTGCAGCATGGCCAGGGTGCCACCGTCAGCCATAAAGGCTTCCAGCTCTGCTTCATATTCCGGGGTCAGGGTGGTATCGGTCTGCATGATCTCTCCTCAAATTGCGCCAAGAATGTCGCGCATGATGCTGTCGTATTTCTGGATAAAGCGGTTGAGTGCCTCGATGGCAGCGTTGTAGCGCGAGCTGACATCGTTGAGGCGGGTGGTCTTTTCACTGACCTGATCGTTGAGCGGGCGAGAACGGTCGCTCACACTGGTGGAGAAGTTGCCAAGCTTGTTGTTGTCCTTGTCATAGCTGTAGCTGACTTCGATATTTTTCATCGCGCCGCTCTTCTTCTGCTCACTTTCGAGGAACGTTTTAACTGTGATGACCTGCGTGGCTACGATCTTCTCAAAATTGGCTTTTTTACGCTCATAATCGGCCTTGGCCTCCCCCAGCGTTTTGGGGTCGAGGTTGGCAGACGTTACTTTTTCCAGCTCATTTTTAGCGTTGGTGAAATCTTGCTGTGCTTTTTGCACCGACCCATCGGTAAACATTTTTGACAACAGTTTGAACTCTGACCCATCCATAAATTCGGCCAGAGACTGATAGCCATAGAGCTTGTAATCCAGCAGATTGAAATTGGTGTTGAAGGTCTGGCTGGATGCCGCAGAGAGCACCTTGTTGATCTCGGACTGGATCACCCCGTAGATCTTCAGCTCACCGGTCATCTCTGCCAGCTCGTCCCGCAGCCCTTTACGCTGGTTGTCCTGAAACGCCATCACCCCGGTAAAGGTCGTGATGAGATCGTCATCGATGCGATCCATGGTCAGCGCACTGAGGGAGAGCAGCATAAATTCAGGGACGGTCCAGTGGGTGACTGGCGGGGTTTGTTTTGCTCCCCGCTCGATCATTCCCTTGATGGCGGCAATGGCCGCATCTTGCCCCCCCCGGAACTGGCCCATCGCCCAACCCCCGTTGATCGAGGCGGGATCCGTCAGATAGGCAGCCAGCAACTTCTCCAGCTGCTCCTTGCTCAGCGCAGTCGATGAGTCAGCACTGATGGTGATCTTGCCCTTGAGCAGCTCGACCAGTTCGGTCAACTTGGGGTTTTTATGGCCCGGCAATGCGTCCAGCGCTTGCCCATCAAGCCAGCCGACGAACGCACCAGGGTTGGTGTTGTAGTCAGGGATAGTGCTCATCACGACTCCTTAAATCATCAGTCCGCGCATCATGGTGGGACGGCGACTCTTGCGGCCCTCTCCCGGCTGGGCCGGCAGTAACGCCTGTCTGCGCTGGATCTCAGCCAGCAACTCCTGCTCGGCCACGGCCACTTGCTCGGTCGGCGCATCGAATAGCAGCTGACAGGTCTGATCCGAGAGGGCTAGGCCAGCCAGCATCTCTTGCAACAGAGCGTTACGGTGATCGCTGTCGGCAATGGCCTGCTCTGCCTGCGAAATGGTCTCGCTATGGTCGGCAAAACGCGGTTGTTTCATCTTGGCTCCTATTCTATGAGGCCCTTTTGGACATGCCTGTCACGCAAGGCCGTGCTTTTGTCGTTTTCGCATATCTCGCAGGGAACAGACCTGCTCGGCAGCCAGCATGAACCAGCCGGGCTCGGGTTCACTGGCTCCCGTCCAGCGCAGGTAGAAGCGCCCGAGCCGCTCACTGCTCAGGCTACTGCCACGAAAGACATCGACGTTGCCGTAGAGGTAATGGCCCGGCCCGAGCGCTGTCAGAGTGGCTTCGGCCAGCAGATAGAGGGCGGCAAAGGGATTGGCCAGTCCGGCCCGCTCCCCCTCTCGGCGCACCAGCAGGATCCAGACCCGTCGGGTCGCAGGATCAAAGCGCCAGGCGAGATAAATTTGGCGATAGCAAAAACCGTGGCCGATCTGGATGGGAGTCGCCCCCAGATGGTGAGGTACCACCGCCACTCCCCTGGCTTGCAGCCAGGGGATCAGGGGGTCAGTAGTTAACGGGTCCCCGCTCACAGGCAGACCCTCCCGAGGGGCTGGATATTGATCTGCTGGGTCAGCTCCTGATAGGAGAGCACCGGCAGGGCATGGTAATCCCCCTCGATGAGCTTGCGCACATAGCGGCGGATATCCATGGAGACGATGAGCACCGGTTTGTTCTGCATCTGGGCCAGATCACCGACGGTATGGCGCACCTGATCGAGGAAGCTCTGGGTAATGGTGGGATCGAGCGCCAAGTAACTGCCCGCACTGGTCTGGCGAATGCCGCCGCGGATCTGCTCCTCCACCTGCTGATCGAGCAGATAGGCAGGCAAGATGTTGTTGCCGTTGGCGTACTTGTAGCAGATGTAGCGCTTGAGGCTGCTGCGGATGTACTCGGTGAGCTGCACCACATCCTTCTCTTTCTGGCCCCACTCCACCATCGCCTCGAGGATGGCGCGCATGTTGCGGATGGAGATATCCTCCCCCACCAGCCGCTGCAAAATTTCGGTCATCCGCTGCAGCGGGATGATGCGTTGCGCCTCCTTCACCAACTCGCCATAACTCCCCTCCATCTGCTCCAGCAGGTAGCGGGTCTCCTGAATGCCGATAAAGTCCTCGGCATATTCCCGCAGCACATGGGATAGATGCCAGGTCACCACCTGATCGGTGGTGAGGGTGGCCAGCCGTGACTTCTCCAGCCGCTCCTGATGTTCATTAGCGACCCACAAGGTCGATTGTCCCGGCAGTAACGGCGCCCCCTCTTCGTAGGGGATCCCCAGCAGATCCAGCTGGGAGGCGCTCTCCTGCACCAGCTGATGGCCCGGGCGCAGCAGACCGCGGGCGACCGGCACCTCCTGCAGCTGGATCAGGTATTCGCCGGGCCCCATCCCCTCGTTGAAACGCAGGTGAATACCCGGGAAGGGCACCCCGAGATCGAGATAGAGGGCGCGGCGCACCCGCACCAGTTCGTCGTTGAGGGCAATCGCCTCCAGCTCGGCCTGCAAAGCGGCATCCACATCGATCAGGAGCGGCACCGTCATGGCGAACTCCTCCTTCTCCCCCAGCTTGCCCCGAGGCTTGCTGCCCGGTTTTGGCTTGCTGCGGGCGGCGGGGGCTCCCGCCCCCAGCGCCAGCACGGCAGGAAGATCCTGACTGTTGCTGCTCTGCGCCTTGCGCTGACGCAAGCCGATAAAGTAACCGCCCGCCGTGACGATGGCCGCCAGCGCAAAGAAGGTGATCATCGGGAAGCCCGGGATCAGACCAAACAGCACCAGCAGCAGACCACCTATCAGCAGCGCCTTGGGCTGGGCCACCACCTGGGCGCCGATATCGGTACCCAGATCGGAAGACTCTTCGGAGGAGACCCGGGTAACGATGATCCCCGCGGTGATGGCGATCAGCAGCGCCGGCACCTGGGAGACCATGCCATCACCTACCGTCAGGATGGAGTAGAGCTGCAGCGCATCGGCGGCGGATAACCCCTTCTGGGTCACCCCTATGGTGACGCCGCCGAGGATGTTGACGAAGATGATGATGAGGCCCGCGATGGCGTCCCCCTTCACAAACTTCATGGCGCCATCCATGGAGCCGAACATCTGGCTCTCCTTCTCGATGACCCCGCGGCGATCCCGCGCCTCGTGCACGTCGATCACCCCGGCGCGCATGTCACCGTCGATACTCATCTGCTTGCCCGGCATGGCATCGAGGGAGAAACGGGCACTCACCTCGGCGACCCGCTCCGAGCCCTTGGTGATCACCAGAAACTGGACGATGGTGATGATGAGGAAGATGACGATCCCCACCACCAGATTGCCCCCCACCACGAAGTTGCCGAAGGTGTAGACAATCTGCCCCGCATCGGCCTGCAGCAGGATCATCCGGGTGGTACTCACCGACAAGGCAAGCCGGAACAGGGTGGTGATCAGCAGCACTGCCGGAAAGGCGGAGAACTGCAGCGGCGAATTGATATAAACCGCCATCATCAACAGCACCACCGAGATGGTCATGTTGATGGCAATCAGGATATCGAGGGCCACCGGCGGCAGCGGCAAGACCATCATAAAGACGATGGCCAGCAGCAGGATCGCCAGCATGATGTCCTTGCGCTCGCCTATCCGGCGCAGCAGCTCAAGGGAGCGTTGATTCATTCTGCTCTTCCAGTTCGAGGTATTGTTGATAGGCAAAACGGGCTTCATCCAACCGCCCTGCCAACTGGCAGGCTCGGCTGCGGCAGAGCCAGAGCGGGCCGTCGGCCTCCCCTTGTTGCATCAGCTGATCAACATGGGCTAACGCAGCCTCCCCCTCCCCCTGTTTGATCAGGGCCACCAGCAGGGTCCGTCGCCCTCCCTGATGGTCGGGGTGGATCTGCAGCAGGGCGGCCAGCAGGACGCACGCCTTGTCAGGGTGGCCATATTGCAGTTGCAACCAGCCGGTGAGCAGCAGCGCATCCTGCTGCTGTGACGTAAGCACCATGGTCATACCTTGTGCAGCAGGTGAAGGGTCATCTGCATCAGTTGTTCATCGGCGTGCATTTTTTCGAGCAGCGCAGCGGCCGCTCGCACCTCGGGGCTCTGCCCTTCTGCCAGCACACTTCGCAGACCCTGCATCGCCTGATTGAAATCGACCGGCCGCAACAAGTCGTGAAAGCCGCGATCCGGGGTGGCGAAATCGAGCAGCACCCGATCCGCCAGCCGCTCGGGGTAAAGGCGGCTGATATGGGGTTCGATGGACTGGCCATCGGGCAACAGGGCATAACGCCCCGGCAGGCTTCGCTCCTGATCGTCAAGAGAAATGGCACTGAGCTGCTCGATACCGATATGCGCGGCAGTGATCCGACTCATGACGCCAGCACCTCTCGCTGCAACCGTGTCAGGGTGGTCACGGCCTGATGGAGCTGGGGCAGAGTCACGGCCCGCTCATCGAGAGTGACGAAAAGGATAAGCTGATCCTCCCCCAACCAGCCGCTGCGCACCGGCAGTGCCGGGCCTTGCGCCGCGGCGGTCAAGGTCATGGCGCGGCGGATCGCCTCGCCAATCTGATGCCATGGCACGGCGCGGGCCAACCAGAGGGTCAGTTGCCCCTGATGGCGCTCCAGTTGCAGAGTGCCGCTCTGCTCCAGTTCAAGCTGGATCAGCGAATGGGGGTTATCCCCTATGGTGATGCCCAGATCCTGGCAAAACTGCACCAGCAGGGGTTCAATCCAGTTCATGACGACTCTCCAGACAACTCATCCTCTTCCCGCTCGATGGCGTTATCGAGCGCCCCCTGACAGCACTGCAACAGGTTCTGGCGCTGCTCCTCCTCACTGAACAGATCCACCGGCAGCAGGCGGATCAGCCGCTTGAGCTCTTGATAGAGCAGTACCTGCTGGCGACACTCTGACAGCTCAAGAGCCACACCGACCTGCTCCACATCCCGCACGCTGGCCCAGCGTTTCTCCACCAGGGCGATCAGATCGCCCATCAGATCAGAAGGCCCGTATGCCATGGGCCGAGCCCTCCTTCACTCGTTGCCACAGCTCGTCCACTTGCGCCGAGAGAGTGTTGAGCAGCCGCAGCTTGTGCATGTCGCTCATCACCCGTTCCAGCTTGACCGGGTCGAGCCAGCGCTGCTGGCTGTCGAGATCGGCGCTCAGGGCCTTCATCATGAAGCCGGTCACCTTCTCCAGCGCTCCGTTGCCAAAGCGACTGTGAATATCGCGCCAGGCGGCAGAAAGGGCACGGTAGTCCTGCACCGCATCGCGATAGAGATCCCGCAGATCCTGCTCGGCTCCCACGCCAGCTTTGGCCGCTTCGGCCGCGGGGCCGGTAATGCGCGCCCCCAGCACGATGGCACTGCCCTGCTCGTCCGCCAGCTTGGCCAGCGCCTGCTCCACCAGCGCCAGGGTGCCCTGCATCTCCGGTCGTCCGGCGAGGGCCTTGCGCGCTTGGCAGAGCGCCTCGAACTGCTCGCTCACCTCCCCCGAATAGCTCTCGAGGTAGGCCAGCAGCTGGGAGAGATTGGCCAGCCGACCGCTGCCGAGGTGGCTCACCATCTCCTTGATCTTCTGCTGGCGTTCGAGCTCCGGCACTTTGTCGAGGTAGTCCCCGACCAGCGCCTCGATCTCGCTGATGCGGGCATGGCTGTCACTCAGCTTGCGCTTGGCGAGCGAAAGCTCAGCGCGCTCGGAAAAGACAAAGGTGAGCTCTTCGGCGGCATCGGCCAGCGACTGAGCGGCACTGGCCAGCACGACCCGCTCCCCCTGAAACTGTCCTCCCTGCAGGGGAGCCTGACGAGATGCGACCTCTGCTCCGCGCAGCTCGGGCTGGGCGGCAGGGGCATAGGGGTTGCTCTGGATAATGGCCATGGAAACTCCCGTGACGAATGGATTGACGAGGATGGCATTATAAAAATCGCCCTCGCCTCCCTATGCCAAAATCGGCCGTGAATTTTTAGCCCGCCCCCAACGGTTTTCTAAAAAGTCCCGACTCGCGCTGAAATCCCCGTAGCCCCCCATCCCCTATAGTGGCCACCAGTTTCAATGGCGCAGATTGTTATGACCCTCTCCCTCGACCACATCCCCGACCAGCTTCGTCACGCCATCGACGAGTGCCGCCTGATCCAGATCCGTGGCCGGGTCACTCAGGTGACCGGCACCCTGCTCAAGGCGGTGGTCCCGGGAGTGCGGATCGGCGAGCTCTGCCATCTGCGCAACCCCGACAACACCCTCTCCCTGCAGGCGGAGGTGATCGGCTTTGCCCAGCATCAGGCGCTCCTCACCCCCCTTGGCGAGATGTTCGGCATCTCCTCCAACACCGAGGTAAGCCCGACCGGAGCCATGCATCAGGTCGGGGTCGGCGAGCATCTGCTCGGCCAGGTGCTCGATGGCCTCGGCAACCCCTTTGGCGGTGGCCATCTGCCGGAGCCAGATGCCTGGTACCCGGTCTATCGGGATGCGCCCGCACCCATGAGCCGCAAACGCATCGCCGAGCCCATTTCGCTGGGTATTCGCGCCATCGACGGCCTGCTCACCTGCGGTGAGGGGCAACGGATGGGGATCTTCGCGGCCGCCGGTGGTGGCAAGAGCACCCTGCTGGCGTCGCTTATTCGCAGCGCCGAGGTGGATGTCACCGTGCTGGCGCTGATCGGTGAGCGGGGCCGTGAGGTGCGGGAATTTATCGAGGCGGATCTGGGAGAGGAGGGTTTAAAAAAGGCCGTGCTGGTAGTGGCCACCTCGGATCGCCCGGCAATGGAGCGGGCCAAGGCGGGCTTTGTCGCCACCTCCATCGCCGAGTATTTCCGCGATCAGGGCAAGCGGGTGCTGCTGCTGATGGACTCCGTCACCCGTTTTGCTCGCGCCCAGCGAGAGATTGGCCTAGCCGCCGGTGAGCCGCCGACCCGACGGGGCTATCCACCGTCGGTGTTTGCCGCCCTGCCCCGCCTGATGGAGCGGGCCGGTCAGTCAGACAAGGGCTCCATCACTGCCCTCTATACCGTGCTGGTAGAAGGGGATGACATGACAGAGCCGGTCGCTGACGAGACCCGATCCATCCTCGATGGCCACATCATCCTGTCGCGCAAACTGGCGGCGGCCAACCACTACCCGGCCATCGACGTGCTGCGCTCAGCCAGCCGGGTGATGAACCAGATCATCGAGCCCGAGCATCAGGCTCAGGCAGGTCGACTGCGCAGCTGGCTGGCGAAATATGAAGAGGTGGAGCTGCTGCTGCAGATCGGCGAATACCAGAAAGGGCAGGACAAAGTGGCCGATGAGGCGATCGCCCGCATCGAGACTATTCGCCAGTGGCTCAGGCAAGGCACCCATGAACCCAGCTCACTGCCGGAAGCCCTCTCGACTCTGGAGGCGCTGACCCGATGATTGGCCGCCTGCAACGAATAAAAGACCTGCGGCTGGATCGGGCCGAGCAGCAGCTCGCCGCCCAGCAGGCTCGGGTGCAACTCGCCCGCGTTCGCCAACGCGAAGCGGAGCAGGAGAGTCTCGACTATCGCCAGTGGCGCCTTGCCGAAGAGGAGCGGCTATTTGCCATCTGTCAGGCGGAGCAGCTCGATCGCAAGGGGCTCAAGGCGTGGCAACAGCAAGTGGCGCTGCTGCGGGAGAAAGAGGCCCAGCTTGAACAAACTGCGGCCGAACAGGCCGAGCGGGTCGCCGAAGAGCGCATCCGTTTGCAGGAGCGCCAGCAGGCGGTACACCGAGCCTGCCAGCAGCAACAGAAATTTGCCGAACTACACCGTCAGGAGCAAGCCTCACAGCAAGCCCTGCGTGACTACAACGAAGAGCAGGAACAGGAAGAGTTCCGCCAGCAGATCAGGATGTAACGAGTCATGAACCGAATCCTCCCGATACAGGGCACAGTGACAGCCCGGGGCGATACCCAGATGGCTGAAGCCAATCGGTCGCAACAGCAGCGTTTCGAGCAAGCGATGCGGCTGGATCAGAACCTCAAAGAACGCGGCCACAACCCGCAGCCTGATGGTAAAGGGCAGATTCGTCATTCACAGAGAGTGACGGACGTCCACCCCTTGCCGCAACAGAATATCTACCGCGCGCCCTCAGAAGCTGGCAAGCAAGTTCCCCTACACCACACAACCAAAGGCACGCAGCCGGACAACAAAGAGATCACTGCAAAACAACAGCGGCAGGGGAGCGAGCAAACCAACCCGCAACAGCTAACATTCACCCCTTCTAACGGAGATCAGAGCCAACGCCTTACTGATGAGCGAGTGGCAGCAACAGATATCTCAGCTAAAGAAAGGCACGACAAACCCACTTTTGCTGCACATTCTAGCGCTGAACTGCTCGACACAAACCCAATAGCGGTAACGGCCAACACACCACTCGTGCCACCAGCCATTGCACCAATAAATGCTATAACACTGACGCTTGATAAGGCTCGCACATCTCGTCAACAAACCAAGTACACACAACCCACTGCTCAGGACAAGGATCAACGCCCCCCCATACTGACGATAACCGCTAATCCGGCTGCACTGAGGCCAACACATGCCAGCAGCGATGTAATTTCAACGCCCCTCAACGAGTCTCTGCCGCTCACCGAGGGGATTGGGAGCAAGCTCACCGCGCAACCGGAGAGCATGCAAAGCGCTCCAGAGACAAGCTTGCTCGAAAGCTCTGCAGGTTTGGGGCTAACCGCCATTATTACCCAGCCCTATGGTCATATTACCCAAGCCACGCTGACTGAAAACGAGTGGCTTGATGAACAGCGTCCAGTCATGGAGGTTCATGAAGCAAGCAGCGCCAACCCGATACATACCCTCGCCAATACCACGCCACATCTACTGCCATTGGCAACGGACAGCGAGGTGATAACTCCCGAACTGGCCCCCCCCCAGCCAACGGAGGTCGGTGAACAGGTAGCTCAACTTGACGCAGAAATACCACCGCTGGTGGCGCTCAAGTCTGTCACTACAGGTGAAACAGCCCCCCAAAATGAGCTCTTTACCAACCCGACAATCTGGATCGCTCCCCTTGCCGTGACCCCAGGGGATCTGCAGCTCGCCCGGCTGGCACCAGCCGAGAATAATCGGGAGCTGGGTCAACTGCTGGAACGGCTGGCAGTGGATATCTATCAGGAGCTGGGCCGCCCGGAGCGCCCGCCACTGCTGCGCCTGACGTTACCACAGCTGGGCGATCTCTCCATTCGCATCGCTCACCACCATGGCGAGCTGCAGATCGAGATCCTCGCCACGGCGCAAGGTGAGCTGCTGCTCAATCAGGGGCGCAGCGATCTGGTCGACCGCCTGCAACGGCTCTATCCCGGCGAGCGGGTCGCCCTCGATCTCTTCGGCCAGCCTGACAGTGAGCAGGGCTCACGCCATAAACGATCCATCTACGAAGAGTGGGATGCCGACGCATGACACCGATTGCCCTCACCTCCGCCTCGCTGGCGGAGTTGACTTTACAGCAGACCCTGAGCCAATACCGCCAGCACTTTGGCTGGAGTGGCGGCGAGCTTCTCCTCGCCATCGGTTTGCCGCCTGCGACACTCGATACCCGGCTGCAACTGCAGTGGCAGGGGCTCTCTCTGCCGCTGTTGTGCCACGGCGCCGAGCTGGCTCACTGGCTGGCGCCCGATCTGCAGCAGGCGGCGCTGTTCAGCCTGCCCGAGCCGCTGCAACTGGCACTGATCGAACGGCTGGGACAACCCCTCGGTGGCCTCAGCTGCTCGGCGCTGACCCGACCGGAGAGTAACGTTCAGACCGGCGAGCCCGCGCTGCAACTGCTGTTGCAACGGGAAGGGGCCAGTCTCACTCTCTGGCTGCCGCAGCCCGAGCCCTTGCTGAACAAGCTGCCACCACGGCCACGGCAGCAGCGGTTGCCGTTGCCCCTCATCCTCTCCCTGCAGTGGGGCGAGATGGGGCTGACCATGGATGAGCTCGCCACCCTCGCTATCGGTGATGTGCTGCTGCCGCCACCCCATCCGCAACTCGGCCAGCAACTGCTGATCTGCGTGGAGGGTCGCCCCTTTGCCTACTGCCAACCCCATCAACAACATCTGGAACTGACTGCCATGTATAATGCTGCCTCCGCTGAACCCTTCGGCCCGACCGAACTGGATCAACTGCCGATCCAGGTGAGCTTCGAAGTGGGCCGCCAGACCCTGGACTGGCATACCCTCACCAGCCTGCAACCGGGCGCCCTGATCGATCTTGGCACGCCCCTCGATGGTGAAGTGCGCATCATCAGCAATGGCCATTCGCTGGGAGTGGGGCGACTGGTGGAGATCCAGGGTCGCCTGGGTGTACGGGTCGAACGCCTCGACAACGAGTCACAATCATGATCCAGTTGCCAGACGAGCTAAACCTGATCGTCGGGCTGGCGCTGCTGGCTCTGCTCCCCTTTATCGCCGTGATGGCCACCTCCTTCGTCAAGCTGGCGGTGGTCTTCTCGCTGCTGCGCAACGCCCTCGGGGTGCAGCAGATCCCCCCCAACATGGCGATGTACGGGCTGGCGATCATTCTCAGCATTTATGTGATGGCGCCGGTTGGCTTTGCCACCCAGGATTACCTGCGCCAGAACGAGGTGTCGCTGGCGAAAGCCGAATCGGTGGAGAAGTTCCTCGATGAGGGGATTGCCCCCTACCGCGACTTTTTGAAAAAGCAGATAAAACCGCGGGAGCACGCCTTCTTTATCGACAGCACCAAGCAGCTCTGGCCCAGCAAATATGCCGACCGGCTGGAGCCCGATAGCCTGCTGATCCTGCTGCCCGCCTTTACCGTGAGCGAGCTGAGCCGCGCCTTCGAGATCGGGTTTCTCATCTACCTGCCCTTTATCGCCATCGACCTCATCATCTCCAACATCTTGCTGGCGATGGGGATGATGATGGTCTCCCCCATGACCATCTCGCTGCCATTCAAGCTGCTGCTGTTCGTGCTGCTCGATGGCTGGGCCCGCCTGACCCACGGGCTGGTCATCAGTTACGGAGGCTAGCATGAGTCACGCCGATATCCTTCACTTCACCAGCCAGGCGCTCTGGCTGGTACTGATCCTCTCCATGCCACCGGTACTGGTAGCGGCGCTGGTGGGCACCCTTGTCTCTTTGCTGCAGGCACTGACCCAGATCCAGGAGCAGACCCTGGGCTTTGTCGCCAAGCTGATCGCCGTGGTGATCACCCTGTTTGCCACCACCGCCTGGCTGGGTAACGAGCTCTACAGCTTTGCCGATATGGTGTTGTTCAAGGTGCCGCAGATCCAATGACGCTGGAGAGCCTGCAGGCCCAGGTGCTGGCCTATACCCTGCTGCTGCCGCGCTTTATCAGCTGCTTCGTGATGCTGCCGGTACTGAGCAAACAGATGCTGGGAGGGGCGATGATCCGCAACGGCGTGGTCTGCTCGCTGGCGCTCTACGCCTACCCCACGGTCGCCGACACCTTGCCGGATCAGATCGACGGCATGGCGCTGGCCATGCTGATCGCCAAGGAGGTGCTGCTCGGCCTGCTGATCGGCTTTGTCGCCGCCATCCCCTTCTGGGCCATCGAGGCGAGCGGTTTTCTGATCGACAACCAGCGCGGTGCCGCCATGGGCTCCCTGTTCAACCCGAGTCTCGGCAGCCAGACCAGTCCCACCGGCTTGCTGCTGACCCAGACCCTGATCACCCTCTTCTTTGCCAGCGGCGCCTTTCTCGCCCTGCTGGCCGCCCTGTTCCAGAGCTATATCAGCTGGCCGGTGGCGCATTTTTTCCCCACCATCGACGAGCAGTGGGTCAACTTTTTCTACAGCCAGTTCAGCCATATGTTGCTACTCTGCGCTTTGCTGGCCGCGCCGCTCTTGATCGCCATGTTTCTGGCCGAATTCGGGCTGGCGCTGATCAGCCGCTTCGCCCCTTCACTTAACGTCTTCGTGCTGGCGATGCCGATAAAAAGCGCCGTCGCCAGCCTGTTGCTGGTCATCTACATCAAGCTGATGATGGACCACGCCTATCAACAGGTGCTGGCAGTGATGGATCCGCTGCAACTGCTGATCCCCATTCTGGAGGCGCGATGAGCGGCGAGAAGACCGAACAACCCACCCCCAAAAAGTTGCGGGATGCCCGCCAGAAGGGGCAAGTGGTCAAGAGCAAGGAGGTGGTCTCCACCGCCATCATCCTCAGTCTGGTGGGCATGCTGATGGCGATGTCCGACTACTACCTCGAACATCTGGGCAAATTGATGATGATCCCGGAATCCCACATCAACCTCCCCTTTACCCAGGCGCTCAACCATGTAGTGGAGAACCTGATACAGGAGATGGCCTATCTCTGCATTCCGCTCCTCGCGGTCGCGGTGCTGGTGGTACTCGCATCCCATTTCGCCCAGTACGGTTTTCTGCTGAGTGGCGAGTCCATCAAGCCCGACATCAAAAAGATCAATCCGGTGGAGGGGGCCAAGAAGATCTTTTCCATCAAGAGCCTGATGGAGTTTGTCAAATCCCTGCTCAAGGTGAGTCTCCTGAGCCTCTTGGTGTGGGTCACCATAAAGGGCAATCTGCAAGCGATGCTCCAGTTGCCCGGCTGCGGCATGAGCTGCATCACCCCGGTGCTGGGAGGCATGCTGGGCCAGCTGATGGCGGTCTGCGCCATGGGCTTTGTGGTGATAGCCATCGCTGACTACGCCTTCGAACACTACCAGCACATCAAGCAGCTCAAGATGAGCAAGGACGAGGTGAAGCGGGAGTACAAGGAGATGGAGGGAAGCCCCGAGATCAAGAGCAAGCGCCGCCAGTTCCATCAGGAGTTGCAATCGAGCAACATGCGCGCTGACGTCAAGCGCTCCTCGGTCATCGTCGCCAACCCGACCCATATCGCCATCGGTATCCGCTACGAGCGGGGAGAAACGCCGCTGCCTGTGGTGACCCTCAAGTTCACCGATGCCCAGGCGCTGCAGGTACGCAAGATTGCCGAAGAGGAGGGGATCCCGGTGCTGCAACGCATCCCGCTGGCCCGAGCCCTCTATCGGGATGCCCAACTCAACAACTACATTCCCGCCGACCAGATTGAGGCGACCGCCGAGGTTCTGCGCTGGCTGGAGCAGTGGCGCCAGAGCGAAGGGCCACAGTGGTAGGGCAGCAAGCTGCCCACATCGCCGAACAAACAGCACAACACGCGGAAAACTGACAAATCCCCGACCGCTCCCCGATATAGCGCGCCGTCACGGCTCGGTATCATCCCCTTATCGTCAACCCTGTCGGGAATCACATCATGGCCTTACCAGCAATCGGTGGACACATTCACCTCAACCGCCCAGCATCGCCCCAGCAGACAGAGGCCAGCCCGCTGCTAGCCAAGGGTAACAAGCTGTTCGAACAATCCGTCAAGCGTGGCATCGGCCACTTCCAGAGCAGCGATCTCAAGCAGGTCATCAGCGTCCTGCGCCAGTTGCAAAGCGCCCCCGATAGCGGCAAAGCGCAGCGGGTGCAGGATGCGATCCAGCACTGGGAGCAGCACCACCCCAAAGAAGTGGCTGCACGCGGCGCTCGTCTGAATGAACTGAAGCAGGCCCTGGCAGAACAGGGGGCCATCACCAGAGCCGCCCCGCGACATGAACCGAAAGTGATGGCAGGTGGCACCCAGGCCCTGCTGCAAAAGAGCATGGCCGGACTGGAAAAACTGGGCAGCTACGCCTGCACCGACGCCCAGACCTTTGTCCAGCCCAACAACCCGAGCTATCAGAAGATCATCGGCAAACTCAACGCCTTCGGGCAGGATCCCCAGCGCCTGGCAGCCAACCAGCGCGCCAACAACAGCGCCAATATGGCCGCCATCCAGATAACCAGAAACAAGCAGCCACTCTCCTTGCGCACCATGGAAAACATCGCCAAGGCGGTGGATGACGCCAAGGCCGGTTGCTGCTCGACCCTGGCCTATTCGGCGGCGGCCGAACTGCTGCGCCACAACAGTGACCAGCGGATCGAAGTGCTGGCCCATCGTGGTGCACAAGGTCACGCCCAGACCCACTGCTTTGTGGTGATTGGCCGCGCCGAGGGGAGTGAACTCACCAAGCCGGAAAGCTGGGGGCCACACGCCAAGGTAGTCGACCCCTGGGCCGCCACCATAGGGGCGCCACTGGTCGGTACCCCTGCCCGCCCCCCTATCTCCAACCTGTGGCCGCCCACAGAGTCGGTCTTTGATAACACCCATCGGGAGGATTAATGATGTTCCATGCCATGCTATCAACCCTCGTTCGCCAGCTAACCCTGCCGCAGGAGTGCCTGCACGAAGAAGGGCTGGATCTGCAGGCGGGCCCCTTCAGCCTCCATATTCGCGAGCGGGATCAACTGGTGACCCTGTTTATTCCGCTGGGGGATATCCAGACCCCCTCCCTCGCCGCCATGGCCGACTGGCCTGTGCTGCAACTCAGTAGAGACAGCGAGCAGAGCACCCTGCTCTGGTGTCGCGAGTGGCTGGACAAGCTGGATGTGGATCTCCTGACCGATATGGTCAGCCGCATGCTGCATCAGGCTGAAGCCCTGACCCAAGGCACTGCACTAGCAGCTACAGAGCTCAGCGAGCCCGCAATCGAACCAGACATGTCACGCCAGAATTGCACTATCCCGACGACCATTCGCGCCTGATATCGGCGTCTGCTCATAAGGGAAAACAGCGCAACCATAACGGAGCCATCACTGATGGCCCCGTTATGTTTTCAAATCCACATCAAGTTGACCTTACACCCGCCCTCACTTTCGTCAGCTCACCGGCCCGCGAAATCGGCCGTCAGGCGGCAAAACGACTGCTGACCCGGATGCAGCAACCCGAGCTCGTCCCAACCCGCCATATCATCACGGCTCACCTGCAAACCGCAGAAGCGGGAATCGGCCTGAGCTGGCTGGACAAGCCCGCAGCAGCGCAAAACGTGAGCCAGCTCACTGCGCCGGCAAGGAGAAATTGAGAGCCAAGTGGAGAGGAATATGATGGGCACCTCCCTCTCATCACGAGCCCATTTATGAGCAACCCGCACGACCAGAATCCGCCGAGTGAAATCCATCGCTGTGACAAATGCAGAGAACGTACCCGCCATATCGTGGTGCTGGTCGCCCGCGATCACAGCCAGGACATCATGCCTAAGGATCCGCGCAAAGCCTTCTGGCAAGCCTTTACTTCCAGCAGCATCACCAACTGGGCGTTTGGTGAAACACTGGCCTACCAGACCACCCATGTAAAACATCTGATCTGCGAACGCTGCGGGGAGAAGTTTCTGGAGTATTGATGGCTCCAACCTGTCATCCGTCACACAACCAACCGAATCAAGTCCCGCCATCAAGCAAGTAGTTTGTTGATCCTTGGCAGGTTTTTACCTACTGCCGGTTTTGCATCGCCCCCACCTTGATTACCATGGCTCACTTGGCAACCGGGATTGGGAAGGGCGTTGCCGAGATCGCTCTGGCCACCATAGCGCCATCCCCTCCCGCCACATCGCCGGTTAACAGCAGCAGAGTGGAGGCTGTCGTCCAGGGGCGGTAGCGTGCCGCTTGGCCACACCAGGGCTACACCCCCCTCTCCAGCAATCCACAAGGATCCCGCCGTTATGTTTGAGTACGTCGAAAAACTGCAAGCGCGCATCGCTACCATGGTCAGCCAGAACGAAGCCGGGATCCGGCAGGCGGCCCACTGGTTTAGCGAGGCCATCGTCCACAACAAGATGATCCATATGCTGGGCACCGGGCACTCCCATATGGTCGGGCTGGAGGGGTTTATCCGTGCCGGTGGCCTTGGCAATATCAACGCCGTGCTCGACTCCACCGTCACCACAGCCGATGGCGCCCTGCGCAGTTCGGCGCTGGAAAAACTGCCCGGGCTTGCCGCCATCCTGTGGGAGGAGCAGCCGATTGCGCCGGGGGATCTGATGGTGGTCATCTCCAATTCGGGGCGCAACGCCCTGCCCATCGAGTGGGCCCAGCTTGCCAGAGTACGCGGCCACAAGGTGATCGCTATTACCTCGGTGGCGCAATCGGCACAAAATCCGAGTCGTCACCCTTCAGGCCAGAAACTGATGGAGCTGGCCGATCTGGTACTGGACAACTGCGTGCCGCCGGGCGATGGCCTGTGCGAAGTCAATGATCGGGTCACTGGCGCCTTCTCCTCCATCTCCGGCATGGTGCTGATCAATACGCTGGTAGTCGAAGCGCAGAAACTGGCGCTGGTACAAGGCGTCACCCCGCTTATTTTCTCCAGCCAGAATGTAGATGGCTTTAATAACGATGATGTTTACCGCCATTTCCAAGGGCGATTGAAGTCGATGTAAGCAATTAAGATATTGTCGCGGTAAACGTTGGGCTTCACTTCGTTCAGCTCCAACCTACGATGTTTGGCCCAACATACGAGATGTTCCAGAAAAGAGCGCTCAGAGATGAAACGAATTCTGATTATTGGCAACTCGGGATCGGGCAAGAGCTGGTTGGCGGCTCGATTGGCTGAGCAGTTAACTATCCGAGAGGTCAATCTGGGCACCATTGTCTGGCAACCGGGCGGCTTTAACCAAAAACGGCCCCAGCATGAGATTGATCATGCCATTCAAACACTTGCTCAAGAGCCATCATGGGTGGTCGAAGGGGTATTTGGTGCCCTGGCCGAGCAACTGCTTGATGCGGCCAATACCCTGCTTTTTCTGGATCTCGACTGGTCTGTATGCCGTGATTCACTGCTATCGCGCGGATCACAAAGTGCCAGGCAACGGGATGCAGTGGCAGCCGAAGAGAGTTTTCAACAACTGCTGGAGTGGGCATCGGAATATGGGCAGCGAGCCGGCAAAAGCTCCCGCCAATTCCATCGCGAGCTGTTTGATCGATTCCCAAACGACAAGCACCGTTTCACGACTCGCACAGAGGTAAATCTCTATCTTAACCAACTAGTAACTAGCCATTGGAGTTTGAGCGCTGGTCACAACTAAGGTGGCTAGTTCCTGTAGAGGATAAATATGGGGCGTAGAACAGAGTTAATATGTGTAGCATCAGGCATCATCAATTCTTTTGCGAGTAGAAACAATGATATAGATGGATACTGGGGATTAGGAAAACTGTACAAAGCTCTTGAATCTAAAGAGTCAAAAATCGTTTCTATAGAGTTGATTACCAAAGTCGTAACTCCAGATATAAATGAATTGAAGCTCATGTCTCTATCATATTCAGAATTGCTTACTAAATTAGTATGTAATAAGAAAATACCTATCCACTGGATAGTTTCTGTCACAGTAACATCTGAATTTGAAGCAGAATACCAACACCACTACCATTTCTGGCGTCGTGATCTTGGTAAGCCTTGTAACCTGACTTGCACTATTGTTGATGATATGGGCAATAATCATACGGCTAAGGCATACGTTAACTGCTTACCACACAATCCACATAAAGAGCTGAGAAGTTTAAGAGTTAAATGACTTTTAAAAACTTAGTGTAAATAAACAGTTGAACACCAAGACAAAAAATTATGAAAGCACGCGCAATTTATTTATTGTTTTTCCTCGGGTTATCCAGCCAAATCACATTTGCTAATGAAACCGGATCTCAAGTTTCACCTCGGACAGAAGACTACCCGGCACCACCTGTATATAGAGGTAAGCCTGCCAAGCTTTCACTAGACTCTGAATTGGCCAGAACATTCCGAACCCGACTTACCGCGGCCTTGTCACAAAAACCAGTATATGCTGGTGAATATGTACTGACAGGCTGGGGATGTGGTTCATCTGGTTGTTATGATCAAGTCCTTGTCAACAAACGCACGGGCAAGGTACTTGATATGGTATTTAATGCTTATAGCTCATATGATGTAAATGATGAATCTGATATCCGTGTGGGAGAATGGATAGAATCTCCCCAAATTGATAGCAGCCTTCTCACAACGGTTAAAGTTGAAAACAGTCAAGACGGAAAACATTTTGTTTATTACACGAACTATTACATTGTTGATAAAAACCAGCTCACACTTATAAAAACTGTCCAAGAAAGTAAATAAAATACGAAAGCAACACTTTTCAAAAACTCACGCAGAAGAATAAATTACCATGAAATATCTTGTCATCATTACAGCTTTATTGCTGTGTTTCTCCGTCTCAGCAAAGACAAACTCATCTTATATGATTGACAGAGTCAAAATTGAAATACAAAAAGAAAATGACTGTTATTATTTATTGGCTACCGGAAAAGAGAAAGAAACACTGATATGTGTTGATGATGAACTTCAATCTGACATTATCATAAAAGATTTCAACTTTGACGGTTACAAAGATATCGCAATCTCTAGCTCTCTCGGCATGGTAAATACCGTCTTTTATGTATTCTTGTATGACCATATAAATGCAGCATTTAAAAAGTTAAAATTTGCGGACTATAAAATGCCCGCCTCTGCCTGCGGGGATCTCTATAACCTTGCAGTTCGATTAGACGATCTTTCTTTGGTTAGCTCTTGCCGCTCCGGCCCTGTATGGTATTACGACACTTACGAATATAATCCTCAGGGTGAACTCTGGCTATATAAAACAACAGAGTATCAGATCCAGAACTCCGAGATTGAGACCTTCCCTCTTTACGAGCACACATTTAATAATAAGGGTGATAAACTGGACACCGTTGCGATTGACTTTGATGGCAAGAAAATTCTCTGGCCAGTCACATCCGAGAAAGTGTTTCTCTACTCATCACCTGAAAAAACATCAAAGACCAAAGCCTATCTTATTCATAATGACAAGGTAGAAACTCTCGGGCAAAAAGATGATTGGATTAAAATTCGCTTTGCATCGAGAAAAGGTCCTCTTATCCGCTGGATTTATCTTCCAGAAGCAATAGCCAAAAGTTAACCTGCAAACTTGAATTTTTACAGGCATTAAGATTCTCGCGTAATCAATATCAATCCAGTAAGGTGCAATAAGCGCAGCGCATTGCACCTCTATCTTTGCCACCACCCAGCCTGCCCAAACAGGCGGTGCAATCCACTTTTGTTCATTGCACCCTACGGTGCGCCGATGGCTGTGGGGTTTCTTGCCCGTTGTGGTGAGCTATCTGGCAGCGATGGTGCAACTCATTTCTCCAGCTTGTTGCTCACGCTTCCCCTGCGCTTGCCCCTCGCTTCCCGCCAGCGGGGGCATTTCTGTGCGTTGGCTCACATCCCGCCGCCGATTTTCACCTCACAAATTTATAGAAAGAGCGCGCCCATCCACTGCGTAAAAACTCACCGCACGGCCAAAGCGCTGAACCACGAACAAACACAACCAATTGGTTTTAATCATCAATAAAAATATGAGCGATTCAATCCGCCCCCAAGTCGGCAGCTGTTCAGCTTTGCGATCAGGGTCACACTCAAGGTAATGGCGCACAAAAATCCAGTTATTCGCACATTTGTCCGATAGGGTGACCTCTGCCCCAGCGCGATAATAGTCGGGTCAATTTTGTCTGCATGCCGGCCTGCAAGGGCGGCATGCCAACAGGCTCCGGCAACGGAGCGGGGAGAGCGCCATGATAACCACCTTGATCAATGAACATCTGATCAATCTCGATTTGAAAGCGACACGCAAGGAGGAGGTCTTCACCGAGATGGCCCGCCTGCTGGTCGCGCAAGGCAAGGTCAGCGACGAGCAGCAGTTCGTCAAGGATCTGTGGGCCCGTGAAGAGCTGGACAACACCGGCTTTGAAGAGGGTGTTGCCCTGCCCCACGCCAAGAGTGCGGCGGTCAGCACCCCGGCAGTCGCCATCGGCATCAGCCGCAACGGCATCGACTACGGCGCCGAAGATGGCAAGCCGTCCAAACTGTTCTTCATGATTGCCTCCCCGGCCGGTGGCGCCAACCACCATATCGAGGTGCTGGCCGAGCTCTCCGGCAAGCTGATCGAAGAGGGCTTTATCGCCAAGCTGCTGGCGGCGAAAGCTCCGGCCGATGCGCTGGCGCTGCTGCTGGCCAAGAAAGAGGAGCAGAGCGCGGCCCCTACCACCAGCAAAGGCTTTATCATCGGTGTCACCGGCTGCCCGGCCGGTATCGCCCATACCTATCTGGCAGCCGAGTCGCTGGAGCGCGCCGCCAAGGAGCTCGGTTATGAGGTGAAGGTGGAGACCAACGGCTCCATCGGCGTCAAGAACAGCCCGACTGCGGACGAGATCGCCCGCGCCAGCGCCATCGTGGTCGCCTGTGACAAGCAGGTGGACATGGCCCGCTTCGCTGGCAAGCCGCTCATCAAAACCGGCGTAAAAGCCCCCATCAAGGATGGCAAGGGTCTGATTGAGCAGGCCCTGAAAGCCCCCGCCTATGTGGCTGACAAGGATGAGAAGAAGGGTGACGAGAAGCGCGCCAGCGGCGGCAGCTCGGATCTCTACCGCTACCTGATGAACGGCGTATCGCACATGATCCCGTTTGTAGTGACCGGTGGTCTGCTGATCGCCCTGTCACTGGCCATCGGCGGCAACCCGACCCCGAGCGGCATGCAGATCCCCGAAGGGAGCATGTGGAACCAGATCCTCAACGTGGGCGTGGCCGCCTTCACCCTGATGATCCCCATTCTCGCGGGCTATATCGCCTACGCCATCGGTGATCGTCCGGCGCTGGCACCGGGCTTTATCGGCGGCTGGATCGCCAACAACGGCAGCTTCTACGGCGCGGATGCCGGTACCGGCTTTATCGGTGCCATCATTGCGGGCCTCCTGGTCGGTTATCTGGTGCGCTGGATTGCCACTCGCCAGTACCACAAGATGGTGCAACCGCTGGTGCCGATCCTGATCGCCCCCATCGTCGGCTCCCTGTTTATCGCTGCGGTATTCATCTTCATCATCGGCGCCCCGATTGCCGACATGATGACTGGCCTCAACGCCATGCTGCTCTCCATGAGCGGTGGCAGTCTGGTGCTGCTGGGTATCGTGCTGGGTGGTATGGCCGGCTTTGATATGGGTGGCCCGGTCAACAAGGTGGCTTTCCTCTTCTCCGTCGGCATGATCGCCTCCGGTCAGACCCAGTTTATGGGTGCCATGGCCTGCGCCATCCCGGCCGCGCCCCTTGGCATGTCGCTGGCTACCGTACTCGGTCGCAAGCTCGGTATCTTCGATGCCTCTGAAATCGAAGCGGGTAAAGCCGCCGGTGCCATGGGTCTGGTGGGTATCTCCGAAGGGGCGATCCCGTTCGCCGCCCGTGACCCGCTGGCCGTGATCCCGGCCAACATTCTGGGCAGCATGACCGCAGCTGTGATGGCTTTCCTGTTTGGCATCACCAACAGCGTCGCCCACGGTGGCCCCATCGTGGCCCTGCTGGGCGCGGTCAACAAGCCGCTGCTGGCCCTGCTCTGCATGATCTGCGGTGCCATCGTCACCGGCGTGGTAGCGGTTGCCCTGAAAAAACTGCGGGTCAAAAAGAGTGATGAGGTAACTTTGGCCAAGGCGGCCTAAGTGCCCCCCGCCATCGCGGCTCGTCGAGCATAAAAGAGGCCACCCCACGGGGTGGCCTCTTGTTTTTTGGGATGGCTGGCGGGCCTTTCCCCAATATCGCCACCTGAGAATTGGTGGTCAATCAGCCCTCTCCCTTCACTTTTCCCTTAACTTCTCCCCTTACCTTTCCCTGGCTCCCTTCTGGCCAATCCATCCCACCTCCCCATCCCAGCCAAGCCAAGCCCAGCCCAGCCCAGCCCAGCCC